>NZ_JAGEKK010000005.1:0-263606 GCF_049887855.1 Chryseobacterium sp. NFX27
CCTGCTTTTTACTAAAATATCAAAAAAATTCCTGAAAAAACAAATAACGGAAATCTAAACCTGAAAAATTGTAGATCGCAAACTTTGAGACACAAAAAAAGACTGCCCCTTTTGAGACAGCCTCTTTTTTTTATTTATTTTTCCCGGATGGCTTAGATGAAATCAATATATTAACAAATCATAAAAACTTTCTCAACACAAGAAATATTACTACTTTTACTTAGTTTTTACATGAAAAGGGTTTTAGCTTTATTGTTTTTAATGATCTCTTTCTTTGGTTTTACCCAATCAAGGATTAAGGTCATTGACGAAACCGACCAGAAGCCGATATCCAACGCCAAAATTTCGTGTGAGGGAAAGGTTTTAGGCTTTACGGATACGCAGGGCACCCTGGAATTTAAATCCTCATGCAGTACTCTGGAGATCCAGGCGGAAAAATACCAGAAAGAAATAGTATCTGTTGAAGCAGATATGCAAGTTTCTTTGCTGAAAAAAACCTCAAAAACAACTGATATTGAAGAGGTGGTCATCGAAGACCGAAGTGATCCCCGGGCTATTGAGATCTTAAAGAAAGTAAACAGGCTCTTCAAAGACAATTCACCTAAAAGTTTAGATTCCTATACTTTTAAATCCTACGAAAAAATATCCCTGGACATTGATCAGGACAGTATTAATCAGTTTAATCAGTTCTTTAATGACACTCAGTTTTTCAAGAAAAAGAGGGAAAAAGATTCATTAAATAACATCTCCGCCAAACAGATTTTTTCAAAAAGCAAACTCTTTCTGTGGGAAAGGGCCCAGGAGTTTTTATATTCCAAACAATATGGCGAAAAGATCAATATTCTGGACAACAGGATTTCCGGCCTTAAGCAGCCTATCTACGAAATGATCGCTATCCAGCAGAGCAACCGGGATAAAATTCCCAACCAGATCAAGCAGGAAAACAGAGGACTTTACCGTTTTTTTCTTTCGGATACCATTGAAGTGAACGGAAGAAAAACTTTCGTGATCCGTTTCCGTGAGGTAAATTATAAAAAACCCGATAAAAGGAGAAAATACAATGGCGCGATCTATATAGACACCGAGACCTACGGTATCCAGAAGATCGAGAACTTCAGCAAGAACAAGAATGACGGTATCATTACGAGTACCTGGATTTTCTATAATAACAAATGGTTCCTGGCACAGGAAAAGGTAAAACTCAGAATGAGCAGGGTGGCCATGGAAGAGGAAAACAAAGAAAAAACGGAAGAACATCCTGAAAAGAAAGACAGGACCAGCTTCGGAACGTACGCTTTTCTCACTTCCACTTATTTTGACTTCAGATCGCCTATTGAAGAAAACCGGAATGATTTTAAGGGTTATACATTTTCGGTGAAAAATGCAGACGGACACCTTCTGGATCAGTACAGAACCGATCCTCTCACAGAAAGGGAAAGCAATACATATACTACTATAGACAGCTTGGGCAAAAAGTATAATATCGACAGCAAAGCAAAAATCCTGACGGGACTTATCAATGGGCAGATCCGGATGGGAATTGTAGATTTTGCAGTAGATGAAATTGTGAATTATAACTTATATGAAGGTTTCAGATTAGGCTTAAAAGCAAAGCTTAACGAAACTTTTAATCCTTATTTTTCACCGGACTATTATTTCGCCTATGGTTTTAAAGATGATAAATGGAAATATGGGATTGGTCTTGATATTAAGACCTCTCTGGATAAAAATTCATTTTTCAGAGCTGAATATTATAATGACGTAACGGCATCGGGAGAATTCTACAGACGACTGTGGAATTTCAAGATGAGAACAATGAATTACGGAAATAACATCAACAATGATAAATACTATCATTACAGAGGTGCTTCCCTATCCTATCTGAACGATGTTACAAACGGACTGACTTTGGTCTTTGCAGCCAAAAGAAATATTGAAGAAGCTAAATTTGATTATGAGTTTAGGGGAAAAGGCGGCGAATTTGATAATTTCAATACGCTATTTACCTTAAAATATTCCCCAAATTCTACGAATATCATGACCCCCCAGGGAAAATCCATCATCGATCAGAAATATCCCGAGCTGTATTTCAACTATGAGCAGAGTTACAAAGTTTTGGGCGGGGATTTCAATTATACCCGTTTTGATGCCCTTTTTGTACACAATTTCAAGACGATGCTCGGAACCACCGGATTCAGGCTGTATGGAGGAATTGTACTGGGAGAAGCACCTATCTGGAAGCATTTTACCATGAACGGACTGGCTTCACCGAGAAAAGATTTTAATTTTAACTTTACATCTTACCTTGGTTTTGCAACGCTGGAGGGCGGAAAGTATTACAATGATAAATTCGTTGCCTATTATTTCACCCACAAGCTTCCTTTGTATTTCAAAAGTTTCGGACAGAATATTTCGAGCTTTGATTTTGTATTAAGAGGAACAATCGGAGATATGAAGCATCCGGAATATCATGAGTTTAAATTCAGGAAACTGGATCACCTTTACCAGGAAGTGGGCCTTGAATGGAATAATTTCCTGTCAAGTTATTTTAATTTAGGACTGTTCTACAGAGTTGGCTACTACACCACTCCCAATTTCAAACAGAATTTTGCCATTCAGTTCAAGCTGAAACTATTAGAATTTTAAACCATATTTATAAATACATAAAAACGAAACATGCAGCGAATAGAAATAAAAGCGGAACAGTTTTTTGAATTATTAAAAATAAAAGGTACTTCAATGTGGGAGATTTTCTCACAGATGATCGATGGCAATGAAAAGGAAATTATATTTCTTGACCATGAAGATAAAGTCCTTTTTAATTATATCCTTCCTGTTGAACAGGAAAAACTGGAGGAAGACAGAAAAGAATTTTCAAAACAATTCTCAGATAAATTGGCTAACTTCAATTAAAAATTTTAGATGAATAAAAACTACGTATTCTCTATATTGAGTATGCTCCTGTTCAGTTTTGCGGATGCTCAGAATTATAAGAAACCATTGGTCTCTGCCCTCAAAGAAACCGATTTAAGGAAAGATATGTATGAACTGGCTGCAGATCAGTTCTGGGGACGTGAAGCTGGAACTTTAGATGAATTAAAAGTTTCGATGTGGCTTGCCGACAAAGCAAAAGAAGCGGGAATGAAACCCGCCGGTGACAATGGTACATTCTTCCAGTTTTTTGACATGTACAGACATCAGGTGACCCCTCAAAGCAGTTTAAGAATCGGAGAAAACAACCTTAAACTGTGGAAAGATTTCCTTGTTGCAGAACCTGTAAATACAGTGATTGATGCTGATATCGTGTATGTCGGAAGTGCAGAACCTGAGGAACTTTCCAAACTGAATATCAAAGGAAAGGTTCTTGCCGTTAATGCTTCCGACAAAAACATTGACAAGGAAATGACTCTTTTCGTAAGAAGATATCCAGGATTTGTAAGGGCTAAATATTATAAGAACGCCTATGAACTGGGAGCAAAAGCAGTTATCTTCATTACCGATGATATTTCTGAAAAAAGCTGGGTGGAAGTTCTTCCTCAAATGACAAGAGGAACCTATGGTGTGGAAGGCCTGAGAGAGAAAATAACAGATAATATTCCTGTTTTATGGCTCAAAAGAGAAAATGCAGGCTGGGTAAAAAACAATCCTAAAGTAGCTCTGAATCTCATCACAGAAACCTACAAATATCCGTCAGTAAATATCATCGGAAAAATTGAAGGAACAGATCCTAAGCTTAAGGAAGAATATGTTTTGCTGAGTGGCCATCAGGATCATGACGGAATCAGACATCCTGTAAAAAATGACACGATCTATAATGGTGCCGACGATAATGCCAGTACTTGCGTCGCAATGCTTGCCATGGCCAGAGCTTATAGAAAACAACCCGCGAAAAGAAGTATACTGTTTGTTTTTCATGGAGCTGAAGAAAGAGGATTATTAGGTTCAAGATGGCACGCCGCCCATCCAGTCGTTCCAAAAGAAAAGATCGCAGCTGTTCTGAACGGCGATATGATCGGCAGAAATGACAATAACGAAGCCGCTCTTCTGGGTGGAAATGACCCGCATAAAAATTCTGAAGAATTGGTGAAAATGGCTGGGGATGCCAATAATGAAAGTACAAAATTCAAATACCTGAAAGACTGGGATTCTCCGAATCACGCAGAGTATTTTTACTTCAGAAGTGATCATTTACCGTATGCAAAAATCGGGATTCCGGCGATATTTTTCACCAGTGTACTGCATGATCAGTACCACACCCCTCAGGATGAATCTGAAAATATCAATTACAAAAAGCTTTATAAAATGACGGAATGGATGTACAGAACATCCTGGAAAGTAGCCAATGAGGCTGAACGCCCGAAAGTTATTTCTAATTTTACGCTTGAGAGATAATAAAAGTATCGGCGGCCCGAATGGGCCGCCGATACTTTTATTTTTGCGGTCATTGCGAGGAGCGCAGCGACGAAGCAATCTCTTTACTCTTTATTTTATCTATCAATGAGATTGCTTCACCTACGGTTCGCAATGACAGACATCATTTTAAATAACCTGAGTTCGGGATAAGAAATACCTTAAAACAATTGTATTTTTATCGTAAAGGCAAACAAAGTAGATTTTTTGACATGTTAATAAGAAAAACAAGGGCATTTCATTTAGCAAAGTAAGACCAATATATTTCCCTGTATTGCTTACCAATAAGTGAAACGGCTCTGTCTATCTTAAAAAATCAAATGAATGCTTTTTAAAGCTTTGTTTATCCTTGCGTTTAATTTTATCCTTATCCCGAATTCAGGTTAAATAAGCAAATTCATTAAAGACGGATCATTATTCAGATAATTGACAAAAAAGTCATACTTCTTCATGTTATTGAGCAGCGGAGTAAAATCTTCACTATTCTTCAATCCAATTCCTAAAACAGCAATGCCTTTCTCCTTTGAATTTTTTTGTGTGTATTCAAAAAAAGTGATATCATCATTCGGTCCTAAAACATTCATCACAAAGGTTTTCAGGGCTCCCGGACGCTGTGCAAATCTTACCAGGAAATAATGCTTTAATCCTGCATGAAGAAGAGCTTTTTCTTTAATCTCTTCCATGCGGGTAATATCATTATTGCTTCCACTAATGATACAGATTACATTCTTTCCTCTGATCTGATCTTTATATTTTTCGAGTGCCGCCACAGAAAGAGCCCCGGCAGGTTCCACTACTACGGCATCTTTATTGTAGAGGGAAAGAATGGTTTCGCAAACCATACCTTCATCCACTAAAGCCATATCGTGCAGCACATCTTTACAAAGTTCGAAATTAAGGTTACCCACTCTCTGTACGGCAGCTCCATCCACAAAACGGCTGATCTTTTCAAGAAGTACAGGTTCTCCTTTTTCCAGTGCTTTTTTCATACTGGCCGCTGCAGAAGGTTCTACCCCAATAATTTTCGTATGTGGTGACAGTTCCCTGAATACAGAACACACACCTGCAGCCAGGCCACCACCTCCAACCGGAAGAAAAAGATAATCAACAGGATCATCTGACTGCTCAAGAATCTCCAGCGCTGCCGTAGCCTGGCCATCAATAATATCCTGATCATCAAAAGGATGGATAAATATTCCCTGATTCTCTTTACAGAACTTCACTGCGGCATCTTTAGCTTCATCGAAAGTATCCCCGTAAAGCACAATATCTATATCATTCCCTCCAAACATCCTCACTTGTTCCAGCTTCTGTCCCGGTGTGGGCAAAGGCATGAAAATAGTTCCTTTCACCTTCATCGTACTGCACGCAAAAGCGACTCCCTGAGCATGGTTTCCGGCACTCGCACAAACCACACCTCGGGCAAGATTTTCAGCAGACATCACGGCCATTTTATTGTAAGCTCCCCTGATTTTATAAGATCTCACACGCTGCAGATCTTCTCTTTTAAAGCTTATCTTCGCCTCATAAATGTTAGAGAGGTTATTATTAATCGCCAAAGGTGTTCTTACCACTACATTTCTGAGTCTTTTTGCTGCTTTATAGACATTGTCCAAAACAGAAGGATAGGTTTCTTCCATTGTTTTTTATGATTAATTGTTCTCTGGTCTGAGACTTCGGACGGTCTTGCCTGCTCTCCACATTTCGCTTTCTCTAAGCTCAGTCAGTTCTACTTCCAGTTTTTCCCTGTAATCGTGTTTGCTGTTGCTGTCGATGGAACGCTGGGCTTCATCTCCTTTGGCAACACTTTCATACAATTCTTCAAATAAAGGAGAAGTGGCATCTCTGAAACGTTTCCACCAGTCCAGTGCTCCTCTTTGTGCTGTGGTACTGCAGTTCGCATACATCCAGTCCATACCGTTTTCTGCAACCAACGGCATTAATGACTGGGTCAGTTCTTCCACTGTTTCATTAAATGCTTCGGAAGGGCTGTGCCCGTTTTTCCTCAATACATCATATTGTGCAGCAAATATTCCCTGTACGGCACCCATCAATGTTCCCCTTTCTCCTGCAAGGTCACTGAATACTTCTTTTTTAAAATCTGTTTCAAATAAATAACCGCTTCCGATGGCTATTCCCAACGCAGTCACTCTTTCTCTTGCTTTTCCGGTGGCATCCTGATATACGGCAAAACTGCTGTTCAGTCCGCGATCCTGGAGAAACATTCTCCTCAATGATGTTCCGGATCCTTTGGGTGCAACAAGAAATACATCAACCTCAGCAGGCGGAATAATTCCTGTTCTTTCATTAAAAGTGATTCCGAAACCATGTGAAAAATACAGTGCTTTTCCAGGGGTAAGATGTTGTTTAACTTTCGGCCAGTATTCGATCTGGGCTGCATCACTTAAGAGATAGCAAATAATCGTTCCTTTCTGCAGAGCTTCTTCTATTTCAAATAATGTTTCCCCGGGTACAAAACCGTCTGCCACTGCCTTATCCCAGGATTTTGAGTTTTTCCTCTGACCGACAATCACATTGATTCCGTTGTCTTTCTGGTTAAGTGCCTGTCCGGGTCCCTGTACGCCATAGCCAATTACAGCTACAATTTCATCTTTCAGTACTTCCTGGGCTTTCTGTAATGGGAACTCTTCTCTTGTTACTACATTTTCTTCTACTCCGCCAAAATTCAATTTTGCCATTTTTAAAATTTTATTTATTATTAATTATAATTTTTGATTGTATTAATCTTCAGCTCGCATGTAATACCGCTGTCAGATATGGGTTTTTGTGATAATGCACTTCCAGTACATCTACCTGTTTTTCCATTTGTTGGGTGATCTTCTGTACCGCTTCTTCCGTTTCTCTAATAACGATCACAAACTTTTTCACTTTTTTGATTTCACAAGGTCCTGCATTAAAATTCACAATAGAAATTCTTCTCCTTGAAAAAATAGCATTGATCCTGCCTATCAGCCCCAGATAATCTTCCGTATAGGCTGTTATGGTATATTCTCTGTTTTCTGATTTCATCTTTTTCTATTTTATATTGTTATGTCTTATTGTTGGTCAGTACAATCTCTGAAACGCTTTTCCCCTGAGGGATCATCGGGAAAACATTGTGCTCTTTCCCCGTCATTACTTCCAACAGGAAAGCTCCTTTATGATGAAGCATTTCACTTAACCCCGCTTCCAGTTCTTCCCTCTGAATTACTTTTCTTCCCGATATATGATATCCTTTAGCCACCTGCACAAAATCCGGGCTCTGAATATCTACCGAGGAATATCTTTCTTCGTGGAACAGTTCCTGCCACTGCCTTACCATTCCGAGATAGCAGTTATTAAGAATCAGAATCTTGATGTCGGGCTGATACTGCATCAGTGTTCCCAATTCCTGAATATTCATTTGCGCGCCTCCATCACCCATCACCGCAATAACGGGACGGTTCGTTCCTCCATAAGCCGCACCAATTGCAGCAGGAAGGCAGAATCCCATGGTTCCCAATCCTCCGCTGGTAATATTACTTCTGGAATGCTTAAAAGCTGAATATCTGCAGGTAGCCATCTGGTGCTGTCCTACATCGGTTACAATTACAGCTCCACCTTGAGTCATTTCGTTCAGTTGACGGATCACTTCTCCCATCGTAATTTCTCCTTCTGAAGGATAAAGTTCATGGCTTATCAGCTTACGATGTTCAATTTCATAGCAATCTTTAAATTTTTGGTGCCATTCTGTATGCTCCCCTGATTCTATCAACTGTGTGAGAAGCGGTAGGGTTTCTTTGCAGTTTCCAAGAACAGGAATCTCAACTTTTACATTTTTATTGATCTCTGCTTTGTCAATGTCCAAATGGATGATTTTAGCCTGCTTCGCATACTGGTCCAGTCTTCCGGTCACGCGGTCATCAAAGCGCATTCCCACGGCAATCAGGACATCACATTCGTTGGTAAGGATATTGGGACCGTAGTTTCCATGCATTCCTACCATGCCTACCGCCTGTGGATGATCCGTTGGAATTGCACTCATTCCTAAAACTGTCCATGCCACCGGAATCCCTGATTTCTCAGCAAACTGTAAAAACTCCTCCTCTGCTTTTCCCAGCATAATTCCCTGTCCGGCAATAATGAATGGTTTTTCTGCATGATTAATCAGAAAGACAGCTTTTTCAATATTATCCCTATTGGGAACAGGGTTCGGTCTGTAGCTTCTCAAAGAATCACAAGGTGTATAGCCTCTATTGAAAACCTTTTGCAGCTGGGCATTTTTCGTGACATCAATTAATACAGGGCCGGGCCTTCCCGATCTTGCGATGTAGAATGCTTTGGCCAATACTTCAGAAAGTTCATCGGCATCGGTTACCTGGTAATTCCACTTGGTAACGGGGCTGGTGACGTTCATGACATCTATTTCCTGAAAAGCATCGGTTCCCAAAAGGTGTTCAAAAACCTGTCCCGTGATGCATACAATAGGCGTATTATCCAGGAGTGCATCGGCCAATCCTGTTACAAGATTGGTTGCTCCCGGGCCACTTGTTGCTAATACCACTCCCACTTCTCCTGATACTCTGGCAAGACCCTGCGCTGCATGGACTGCTCCCTGTTCGTGACGGACCAAGATATGTTCCAGCTGATCTTTATAGTCGTAAAGGGCATCATAGATAGGAATAATGGCACCACCCGGATATCCGAATATGGTTTTTACTCCTTCCTGAAGAAATGCTTCAAGGATGATCCGGCTGCCGCTGATTTCTGTTTCTGTGGATACATTTAGGTTCTTCATTGTATTTTTATTGAGTGATTTCATCTGTTACACAGCCTTCTGCGGCTGATGACACGGTGAGTGCATATTTGTACAGCAATCCTTTTTTTACTTTAAGTTCAGGTTTTTGCCATCCTTTCTTTCGCTGCTCGATTTCCTGTTCGGAAACTTTGAGCTGTATGGTATTGTTGACTGCGTCAATTTCAATAAGGTCATTGTCCTCTACAAAAGCAATGAGACCGCCTTCATAGGCTTCTGGTGTGATGTGCCCTACTACAAAGCCATGGGTTCCGCCACTGAATCTTCCATCAGTAATTAAAGCTACACTTCCCCCAAGACCTGCACCGATCAGAGCGCTGGTAGGTTTCAGCATTTCCGGCATTCCCGGTGCTCCTTTGGGCCCTTCATGGCGGATTACAATGACGTCTCCGTGCTGAACTCTTCCGTTTTCAATTCCTTTAATCAGATCTTTTTCGCCATCGAATACTCTTGCTTTTCCTGAAAATTTTTCACCTTCTTTTCCGGTGATCTTGGCCACACTCCCTTTTTCAGCGAGGTTTCCATACAGTATTCTCAGGTGTCCTGTTTCTTTGATCGGGTTTGATAAGGGTCTGATGATTTTCTGTTTTGAAAAATCAAGGCTCGGGACATTCTCAAGATTTTCAGCAATGGTTTTTCCGGTAACCGTTAAACAGTCACCATGCAGTAAACCTTCTTCCAGTAAATATTTCATGACGGCAGGTGTTCCGCCATGGTTATGAAGATCCTGCATCAGATATTTTCCGCTGGGCTTAAGATCTGCCAATACCGGTGTGATGTCACTCATTTTCTGGAAATCATCCTGAGTTACGGAAACACCAACACTTTTTGCCATTGCTATAAAATGCAGAACGGCATTGGTACTGCCTCCAAGAATGATGATCAGACGAAGTGCATTTTCAAAAGCCTTACGGGTCATAATATCTGAAGGTTTGATATCTTTTTCCAGTAATATTTTAATATATTTTCCTGCTTCAAGGCATTCCTTCTGTTTTTCGGGGCTCAGTGCAGGATTGGAAGATGAATACGGAAGACTCATCCCTAATGCTTCTATGGCTGAAGACATGGTATTGGCCGTATACATTCCGCCACATGCTCCTGCTCCGGGGCAGGAATTTTTAATCACTCCGTTGAAATCTTCTTCTGAAATTTCCCCGGCAATTTTTTTACCCAAAGCTTCAAAGGCCGAAACGATATTAAGCGGTTCCTCCTTATAGCACCCCGGAGCTATTGTTCCTCCGTACACCATGATGGATGGTCTGTCCAGTCTTCCCATGGCGATAATAGTTCCCGGCATATTCTTGTCACATCCCGGTAATGCAATGATTCCGTCATAATACTGTGCCCCGCAGATGGCTTCGATACTGTCTGCTATCACGTCACGGCTTACCAGTGAATACCGCATCCCGTCTGTGCCGTTACTCATCCCGTCGCTTACCCCTATGGTATTGAATATCAATCCTGCAAGACCATGATTCCAGGTTCCTTTTTTTACTACTTTCGCAAGATCATTGAGATGCATATTGCAGGTATTTCCGTCATATCCCATACTGGCAATACCAATCTGAGCCTTGTACATATCTTCTTCTGTAAAGCCTATTCCATAAAGCATTGCTTTTGCGGCGGGCTGTTCGCTGTTTTGTGTGAATGTTTTTGAATATTTATTTAACATATTTTTCTGCATTTGCTGTTTTTATCATTTCTCAGCGTGATATCAAAAATTTTGATTTTTTCGGAATTTAAATGGAGCTTTAACTTAATTTTGACCCAAAACTACAGCTTGTAATATCTTTTTCATTTTCACTTTTATAAAAATTACAATATTCAACTGTTTAAAAAGCAGAAATAAGTAACTGGTTATCAAATATTTAAATTCTTAAAATTTACAATGACAGAAGTCTTACCAGTTTCAGATAGGCCTGCTGTATCTTCGCACTTGCTGTATCTCCCCAGTTTTTGGTGAAGGGGACGTCATCCAAAGAATCCAACGCTACAATTTCAGCTGCCGTACCACAAAAGAAAGCGGCATCCGCACCTTTCATATCTTCAGGTTTGAAAAAAGTTTCTCTAACGGGAATATTCAATTCACTGCATATTTCAAACACCGTCTGTCTTGTGATACCCGGCAAGATGCTTCCTTTTGCGGGCGTAAATAATGTTCCATCTTTTTCGTAGAATATATTAGCGCCTGAACTTTCAGCGACATTTCCGTGTTCATCGAGTAACAGGGCTTCGTCATAACCTTTGTCTTTGGCGTCCTGGCAGGCAAGAATAGAATTGACGTAATGCCCACCCACTTTGGCTTCCACTTTAAAAGCATTAGGATTCGGGCGTTGAAATCCTGAGGTCATGATTTTCATTTTGTCTGCGAGATAGCCGTTACTCCATTCCCAGGCAAGCAGAGAGAGGTAGGATTTTTTACCTTTTGAAAGAGACATATTGGGCGAACAGGTTACCAATGGACGGATATAAGCATCTTTAAATCCGTTGCGTTCTAAAAGCTCATAGGTGAGATCTGTCAACTGACTGACTGAATAGTTAAACGGGATATACATCAGCTCTGCTGATCTTTTCAATCTTTCGTAATGCTCTTCTGCTTTAAAGATTCTGGTTCCGTGATCGGTATTGTAAGATTTTATCCCTTCAAAAACGGAGTAACCGTAATGAAGTGACTGTCCGTAGAGATCCATTCCAGCCTCTCCGGCCTTAAGGAAGTTTCCATCAAAATACACGATCGTTTTGTCGTTGTAATACATTGTATAAGATTTAAAAATTAACAAATGGGTATAAAAAAAGCCCTCTCACGATGTGAGAGGGCTTAAATATGTACGGTCATACTCTATCCTTCTCACCAATGCAAGGGAATAATAATGACGATAATAATTACTGTTAATAACTGATACATAATTCGTGAAATAAAAAAAGCCGCTTCAATATGAAACGGCTTATATATAATTTAAATTAAAATATTTTTACAATGCCGCTTCTTTACTGTTGTTAATGACAACAATAATGTTAGAAATGACAATAATATTTTTCTGATTCGTAAAATTCATACTGCAAATGTAATAATTTTTAAATACTGAGCAAGCTTTTTTAACATTTTTTATTTTTTTTACAAAATTGTCTGATCGTTATTGCGGTTTCCGCTACATCATGTACTCTGAGAATTTTAGCTCCCTGCCCCAACATCTTCATATGAAGTTTCTGTGTTTCTTCATTGATATCCAAGGGAGATTTCCCAAGTGGTTTATAGATAAAAGATTTTCTGGAAACACCTATCAGTAAAGGGAATCTTCCGAAACCTAAATACTCCGTTTCGCTGATCATTTTCATCTGATCCTCTACTGTTTTCCCAAAACCAAAACCGGGGTCGAGGATGATATCTTTTACTCCTTTTTCAAGAAGTTCATTGGTCTTTTCAGCAAAATAACGGTTGACACCCAGTGTAATATCTTCAAATTTAACTTTGTCATGCATCGTCTCATAAGATGGATTCACATGCATCAGAATGTAAGGAAGCTTCGTTTCACCGGCAATATCAAACATTTTATCATCATATTGTCCGCCGGAAATATCGTTGATCATGTCAATTCCTTCATTAAATCCGAACTTTACGGTTTCAGCATAGAACGTATCCAGTGATATCAGTACTTCGGGAAATTCTTTTTTGATCATGGAAATCATACTTCCAATTCTGGTTATTTCCTCTTTACTGCTCAAAAATTCAGCATTCGGGCGTGTGGACTGCGGCCCGATGTCAATGATCTCCGCTCCGTCTTTCAAAAGGTTTTCTGCATGCCCCAGCGCTGATTTCTCAGTGTTAAATTTCCCGCCGTCTGAAAATGAATCCGGTGTAAGGTTAAGGATGCCCATTATTTTTGGGACACTTAGCTCTACCAATCTTCCATTGCAATTGATGGAATGGAAAGGTTTGAGGGCGGGAGGGTTTGAGAGTTTGGGAGTTTGGGAGAACATGCTTTTGTTTATGATTGATAAATGATGATTGATAGATAATGATATTCTGCAAAATTAAGACTTATTGTGGAATGTTGCTAGGTATCATTTGTCAGTTGTTGGTTTGGTATTCGTTAATAAAGCTTGGTAGAAACAGGTATTTTTCAGACAGATATTAAACTTAGAATCTCTTCCTTTTAAAATTTTCCAAACAAAAACCAGCAACTAAAAACCCTTCCACACTAAAACGCTCAAACATTTTCACTTTGAAACCTGCATCCCACAACTCTAAAAACCCTCCCGCCCTCAAACTCTCCAACTCAGAATTCCAAACTCTGACAAAAATCAATTCCCGATTCCCGCTACCTAAAACCGAATTCGTATATTTGGGAGATTAAGAGAATTTATGTCAAAAACATCAGTACAGTTCGGGAAAGTTATCAGTCAGTGCCGTGACCTTTTCAGTAAAAAATTACAGGATTACGGAGCCGCGTGGAGGGTTTTGAGACCCAGCTCCATTACGGATCAGATTTACATCAAGGTAAACAGAATCCGTACGCTTCAGATGACGGATAAAAAAATGGTGGATGAAAGCGAGGAGGATGAATTCGTGGCAATTGTGAACTATTCTATCATCGGACTTATTCAGCTTGAAAAAGGGTTTTCGAATGATTTTAATGAAAATAAGGAGGAAATCTTGAATCTTTACGACAAATATGCGAATGATGCCCAGGCTTTAATGGAAAAAAAGAACCATGACTACGGTGAAGCATGGAGAGATATGAGAATTTCTTCTATCACTGACCTTATTTATCAGAAAGTACTGAGAACGAAACAGATTGAGGATAACCAGGGGAAAACCATTGTTTCTGAAGGGCTGGATGCGAATTATTTCGATATGCTCAATTATGCTGTTTTCTGCCTGATCAAGTTCTCTGAAAAAGAAAATATTTCCGAAACCCCAAAATAAAATACTATGATCAAAGGTTTATTACGCTTTATTATTGCTGTTATCTTCATTCTTTCAGGCTTTGTAAAGGCTGTGGATCTGGTGGGATTTTCTTTCAAAATGGAAGAATATTTTGCACCACCGGTTTTCAATATGCCGTTTCTGGAAAAATTTGCGCTTCTGTTCTCGATCATTGTGGTTGTCCTGGAGCTTTTCCTAGGATTTATGCTGCTGCTGAAACTGAAGCTTAAATTTACTCTTTCAGCGTTAATTGCCCTTTGTATCTTTTTTGGGTTCCTTACTTTTTATTCCGCCTATTTCAATGTGGTGACAGACTGCGGATGTTTTGGAGATGCAATAAAGTTTACCCCTTGGCAGAGCTTTATTAAGGATATTGTGCTTCTTGCCGGCCTTATTATCCTGTTCATACTTTACAGAAAGGAAATCAGTAAAAAAGATCCTTACGACAACAGTACGAAAGAATCTTCAGGTAAGTTCAAATATATTCTTTTAGGCCTTTTTTCTGTGATTATGATGTACATTATGGCTCAGGGAATCATACATGAGCCGCTGATCGATTTCCGGGATTATAAAACCGGTACCGACATGAAGGCCGAAAAGGAAAAGATCAATAAAAACCCTTCTGAATATAAGACTTTTTACTCTCTTAAAAACCAGAAGACAGGAGAAGTCTTAAAGGTTAATCAGGATGATTATATTAAAGAAACAAAATACTGGGCAGAAGGTTCTCCATGGAAAATTGAGGAAGGGAAAAATGAATCTGTTCTGACCAAAGAGGGTTATAAATCAGAGATCGTAAAGTTCAAAATTGAAGATCCTACAGGAGTAGACCTGACGGATGAGATCATCAATGCACCAAAAGCCGTGCTTGTTTTTTCTTATCACCCAAAAGAGGTTTCCGCTGAACTTATCCAGAAAGTTGAAGCCAAAGTAAATGCCCAAAAAGGAGCTGTAATCTACGGTATTTCTACAGAACCCAATACTTTCAAAACCATTAAAAATGCCATGATGGACGGAACTGCCATCAAAACTATTGCCAGAAGCAATCCGTTTGTATTGATACTTGAGAAAGGAAAAATTGTGGATAAGCAACCTGCAAAAGACTATACAAAATAAGTGATGGAAAAGAATTTCAGATATATTAATGAAAATTACATTACTGAAAATAATGTATGCGCTATAACCGGCATCACCAAAGATGAGCTTAATATACTTATTCAAAAACATTTAGTCCCGGACGCTTCTTATGTTATTACTCACAATATAAAAATTACTTCATCTTTGAATGATGAATTCCAAAGTGAGATCACCGAAAAATATTTCAGTAAAAATTGTATTCAACTGATTCAGGAACATCAAAATCTGGAGAATTCTCTACAATATAAAGCTGAATTTAAAGAGAAATTCATTCGTGACTTAATGGAACATCCCGATAGAAATTTTGCTTATTATCATGTTTCGGAAAATGATATTGAAGATCAGCAAAAGATAAATGAAATTTTTGAGGAGGAATGGGATGCTTACTGTAAAGGTATTTATGGAATCTGTACCCATCATTCAACTGAAGAAGAAATTGTAAAAAAGGAAATTATTGTAAAGAAATTAATACAATTCAATTCCCTATTTTCTCAAAAGACACTTAGTAATAATGAAAAAGAGGAGCTCATGAAATTAAATGAAGAATTTAATGAAGTAGCTTCAAAATTTGCGCCCTATCAAAGGGAAACAAGCAGCAGAGGAAAATATCTCGATAAAATTTTAGAAAAAAATAATTTAAATCATTTAATAAAGAATTACTAAATATGCAAAAATCAAATAAATCCATCGCCGGTTATCATCTTTTAATGATTCTTTCTTCTGTGGACGGAGAATTTGCTCCTGAGGAAGGAATGCTTGTTCAGCAGTATATGGCAGACGAATTTCCGTTCAGAATGAATCTTGACAATGAACTGGAAACCCTGGCTCTTCTAAAACCTGAAGAATGGAAAGATCATTTTGAATTTCATGCAAGATGCTTCCATGATGATTCTACAGAGGAAGAGCGTGTAAAATTTGCAAAATTTGCTAAAACACTGATCAAAGCAGACAATAAAGTAACAGACGAAGAACATACTTTCTATAAGCTTTTGAAAAACCTCTGGAATTTAGCATAGAAACACACCAATAAGCAAAATATACTATGAAAAAATTCTATCTGGGAATATTAATTATGAGCGCATCTACGATACAATCTCAAAAGTTTCCTGCCCTTAAAGCTCCTATGGCAGAAAAGCAGGAACATATCCGGGAAATCCACGGTGATAAAGTGAATGATCCTTATTACTGGATGATCGACTATTTCAAAAAAGGAAAAGATTCTACAAAAGTCGTTGATTATCTGAAGGCCGAAAACACCTATTGGGAAGGCATGATGAAAGATACGGAACCTTTCAGGGAAAATCTGTTCCAGGAGATGAAGGCCCGTATTAAGGAGAAAGATGAATCTGTTCCTGTTTTTGAAAACGGATATTATTACTATACCCGTACGGAAGCCGGAAAACAATATTTCAAATACTGCAGGAAAAAAGGCAGCCTTACTGCTCCGGAAGAGGTTCTTCTGGATGTGGATAAACTGGCCGAAGGACATGCTTATTATGCTGCATCAGGCTTCAACATAAGCCCGGATAATACAAAGCTGGTTTATGGTGTGGATGATGTTTCCAGAAGACAATACACTTTATTTTTAAAAGATCTGAAGACCGGTAAAACAACTGATCTTGGCATTAAGAATACAGAAGGCTCCGCAGAATGGGGCAATGACAATAAAACCATTTTCTATACAGAGAAAAACCCGGTTACTCTCTTATCTGAAAAAATCAAGAGACATACGCTGGGAACAGATCCGGCTAAAGATGTAACGGTTTATGAGGAAAAAGACCACTCCAATTATATCTCGGTATACAAGTCTAAAAATCATAAATTTCTTCTGATTTATTCGGGTGCTACCACTTCTTCTGAAACAAGATATCTGGATGCTGATCAACCGAACGGAACATTCCAGGTATTCCAGCCAAGAATGAAGAACGTTTTGTATACGATCACCCCTCTGGAAGACAAATTCCTGATCAGAACGAATAAGGATGCCCTTAATTTTAAAATAGCGGAAACTCCTTTGGATAAAACGGGTGTTGAGAACTGGAAAGATTTTATTCCGCACAGAAACGATGTTCTCATGCAGTCTGTGAGTGCATTTAAAAATTATCTGATTTTCAGTGAAAGACAGAACGGACTTACGCAGCTTGTAATTTACGACAGAAAGACCGGTAAAAAGGAGGCTCTGACATTTGATGAGCCTGCTTACACCATTTCCTCACTGGAAAACCCTGAATACAATACGGACCAATTCCGTTTCGGATATACTTCCATGATTACGCCTGTTTCACAATTTGAGCAGGATTTGAAGACAGGGAAAAGAATACTGTTGAAACAGCAGGAAGTTCTTGGCGGTTATGCTAAAGATGAGTATACTACTGAAAGGCTTTTCGCAACGGCAAAAGACGGGACAAAGATCCCAATTTCTATTGTTTATAAAAAAGGATTCAAAAAGGATGGAAACAGTCCGTTACTTCTTTATGCATATGGATCTTACGGAAGCTCTATGGATGCAGCTTTCAGCAGTACGAGGCTGAGTCTTCTGAACAGAGGTTTTGCTTTTGCGATTGCACACATCCGTGGCGGCCAGGAAATGGGAAGACAATGGTATGAAGACGGAAAAATGATGAAAAAGAAAAATACTTTCACCGATTTCATTGATGCGGGAGAATATCTTGTTAAAGAAAAATACACTTCACCAAAACATCTTTATGCTCAGGGTGGCAGTGCCGGAGGCCTTTTGATGGGTGCCGTAGTGAATATGAACCCCAATTTATGGAATGGCGTAATTTCACAGGTTCCGTTCGTAGATGTTGTCAATACCATGCTTGATGAAAGTATTCCATTGACTACCAACGAATATGACGAATGGGGAAACCCGAACAATAAGGAGGCTTATTTCTATATGAAATCTTATTCACCTTATGAAAATATTGAAAAGAAAAATTATCCCAACATTTTGGTAACCACAGGACTTCATGATTCCCAGGTACAGTATTTTGAGCCTGCAAAATGGGTGTCCAAGCTTAGAGATATGAAAACTGACAAAAACGTATTATTATTAAAAACTGACATGGATTATGGCCATGGCGGTGCTTCTGGCAGATTTGACTACCTGAAGGATATCTCGCTGGTGTATGCTTTTATGTTTAAATTAGAGGGAATTACTAAATAATTAAGTATCATGCAGGTTTATGAATTCTGTTTTGTGAATTCACAGGTATCCGTTCATAAATCTGCGCGAAATAAAAATAAATAAACAATAATTACATAATTATATAGACTATGAGAAGAAAAATAGTTGCAGGAAACTGGAAAATGAACAAGAATGTCATTGACGCACAGCAGTTGATGATTCAATTACTGAGCTATAAAAACAACAATACCACCAACTGCGAAGTATGGATTGCACCGCCTTCTTTATATTTAATGATGGCCAAAGATATCTTCGAAAAAGATGAAATCGGTGTTTTCTCTCAGGATATGAGCGAGCATGAAAGCGGTGCTTATACAGGAGAACTTTCTGCAGACATGCTGGAATCTATCGATGTAACCGGTTCATTGATCGGACACTCTGAAAGAAGACAGTACCACGGTGAAACGGATTCTCACTGCAACAGAAAGATCAAATTAGCACTTGACAAAGGCCTGATTCCTGTTTACTGTAATGGTGAAACGCTTGAACAGAGAAAAGCGGGACAGCATTTCGAGGTGGTGAAAAACCAGACTGAAGTTGCTCTTTTCACGCTTTCTGCTGAAGAGATCAAAAAAGTAGTGATCGCTTACGAGCCGGTTTGGGCTATCGGAACAGGGGAAACAGCTTCTCCGGAGCAGGCTCAGGAAATCCACGCACATATCAGAAGCATCATCGCTGCAAAATACGGACAGGAGGTTGCTGACGAAGTTTCTATCCTTTACGGAGGTTCTGTGAAACCGGATAATGCCAAAGAGATTTTCTCTCAGCCTGATATCGATGGTGGATTAATAGGAGGTGCAGCTTTAAAACTGGAGGATTTCTCTAAAATTATTGAAGGGTTTAATTCATAAATTGGGCTAAAGCTATAGAATTATAATTTTGATTAAATGGGCTAAAGCCCATTCCAATTGAATACAAACCATATACAATCAAAAGCGGCGGCATCTTCGATGCCGCCGCTTTCTTAAAAAAAATCTAATTATTGAATATCGACTACATACATTGTTCCTTTGTCTACTTTCCCGGTTTTAGGAAGGATTTTGGCTTTAGGATTTCCGTTTCCGTCATCTAAGATTCCGAAATCATCATCATTGAAGACAGCCAGCTTATTATTTCCTAAATAAACGATTCCTTCAAATTTATCATGTTCATATCCTAATTTTGCCACCAGATCCACGGCCAAAACCTTAGAAACCGGTTTTAATCCGGCATTTGTAATTTCGTCCCAGGTAGACTGCTCTAAAGTTTTATTATTGATTTTCATGCCATCAACGGCTGTAATATCAGCTCCATTCACATCTGAAGCGCCTGCAATATTGATCCTGTATACTTTTTTGATGCCACCCTGCGATCCAAAATTCCCGTCTCTTTCGATTACCAGGAATTCTGTGCTGCTGATGGCTGTGATATCACATACCGAGTCCGAAGCACCGCCATTTTGTTTATACAGATACTGCTTCGTTTGTCCCGTTGCAATATCGAAGGTTACAATTCTTGTTAACGTTGTATTGGTGGCCAAAGCTTTTGTGGGTACATACATCGTAGACTGTATCGTTCCTACGAGCATTTTTCCATCCGGAGTGATGCATAAGCCTTCCATTCCTCTGTTGGCCCTTCTTTTGGCTAAAACAGCAGGAAGCTTACGTGGTCCTGTATTTACCCCTATCGGGCTTATTCTTTCCAGTTCTATCCCATCCGCATTATAGTGAACGATGTGCGGGCCGTATTCATCAGAAACCCAGAATGTTCCGTCCGCTGCTGCTACAATACTTTCACTGTCGAGACCGTAATTATCGGTTCCTAAAACGTTGCCTGATGAATCATAAGCTGTTTCTCCAGTACTTCCCATTCCTGCGGGGTTTGGTAAGCCTGTAATCGGCTGGCCGGATGGATTTTTCAGTTTAATATATTTAATGACCTCGATATTTCCTTCTGCATTAATTTTAAAATGCATGATGGTAGGCGTAAAATTCGGGGCCGGAAATTTTTTCCCGTTCAGATAATCTGTGTTAGGGCCACGGTCTGTGATCACATAAAATTCTCCTTTTCTGGTAGGATGTGCTGCTGCACCGGAACCAAATCCTCCGTTAATGACATCTACACCATTCACCGTTGCTAATTTGGAGAAAGGAAATTCCTGGGGTAGTTTAGTATAGTTGATATCCTGGTTATTCATCTTGTTGTCATCATCTTTACATGAGGCAAGCGCTGTGAATACTATCGCCGGTAACAGCAGTTTTTTCATAATTACTTTTATGCCGCGAAAGTATACATTGATTGTAAACTGATCTTGAATTTAATAATAATTGTATTTTAACAATAAGATTTTGAGGTGTGTTCATGGTTCATATTTTTAAACCACCCCGTCAAAAATTCTTTGAATTTTTGCCACCCCTCCAAGGGAGGGGAATTTTGATCCGACGAATTGTTGTCAGTATGAAAATCAAAGATTTTCAAAAAACTTAAGTGATCTTCTTTCTTCAAAGCTTCTAAACTCAAAAAAACTAAAGTGTTAAACTTTTGTCCCTTTTGTGGTCAATAAAAATAAAAAAACGCACCGACTTGGTGCGTTTTCAATATTCCTAAAAAGGAAATTATTTTTTCTCTGTAGATCTCTGTAAAACCTCGTCTACCATTCCGTAGCCTTTTGCTTCTTCAGAAGTCATCCAGTAATCTCTGTCAGAAGATTTCTCTACCCATTCGTAAGTTTGTCCTGAGTGGTGACCGATAATTTCGTAAAGCTCCTGCTTCAACTTCAACATTTCTCTTAAGTTGATTTCCATATCTGAAGCTACCCCCTGAGCACCTCCTGAAGGCTGGTGAATCATTACTCTTGAATGCTTAAGCGCAGAACGCTTTCCTTTTTCTCCTGCCACAAGTAATACCGCTCCCATTGAAGCTGCCATACCTGTACAGATTGTTGCTACATCCGGCTTGATGATCTGCATGGTGTCATAGATTCCTAAACCAGCATATACACTTCCTCCCGGAGAGTTGATGTAGATCTGGATATCTTTCGATGGATCTGCACTTTCCAGGAATAAAAGCTGCGCCGTTACGATGTTGGCAACCTGATCGTCAATTCCGGTTCCCAGGAAGATGATTCTGTCCATCATCAGACGTGAAAATACGTCCATCTGTGCAACGTTTAATCTTCTTTCTTCCATGATATACGGCGTAAGATTCGTTGGACCATACATTCCCATATACTGATCGGTAACCAGACCGTTATTTCCTAAATGTTTTACAGAGAAATCTCTGAAGTCTTTTTTAATGTCCATATTTCTATTATGTATTATTAAATATTTTTTTCAAGGTTTAAATTACAACTTTTATTCCTAAAATTTTATAGGACTTTTTGTCACAGAATACCATCTGATCATCAGTAATATGTCTGTAGATTATCGTTTCCTATCGACGTAGATCCCCTTGATCGGTGAATATTCAATAATATTGCTCAATCTTATGGAGGCCTGTTTCAGCAGGGTGATCTTTTTAATCAGCTCATAATATTTTGTCTCATCAGTGCCCCTGTATTCATCCAGCTGCTTTGCTGTTTCTTTAATCAGATAATCAATATACCTGTATTTGTGCAGCAGAACGTCACCTTGCACCTGTTCTGCTATTTTGTCGCCATAATTGGGAGGATAAATATTTCTGGAACCCCAGTTCTCCAATTCATCAGGAGGCATCAGAGCATCCACTACTTTAGTGGTGATCTCTTCATCCATGAATGTCACAAAAAAGTTTCCGCTTCTCAACTCATCTTTCTGAATACCTTCCCTTACCTGTTCAATAATGATTTCATTGCCTTTTACTAAAAAACGGTACTGCTCTTCTTCAAAATGCATCAGGATTTCTTCAATGACAGTAATTTGATATTCCTCGTTTTTTTCATTGGTCCTTTTCAAAACGATATCCCCAAACATCAGCATATGATCGACAAGTTTGCTTTCCATAAACAGAACATCGTACAGATAAGGATCTTCCTTCTCCTCATCAAGAGGTACAATCTCCAGTTTTGGCTGAACTTTCTCTTTCTGTTGCTGAACATGCTGATGCTGATTCTGTGTGATCTGTTTCTGTACATCAAGTTCATTGAAAAGACTCTGTTCCGAAAGTCCGAATTTATTGGAAACCTCTTTAAGATAAACTTCCCTTTTTAAAGCATTCTGAACGAAACCTACGGATTTTACAATATCCCGGATCGCTTCAGCTTTTTTAATAGGGTCATTTCCAACTTCCCTTAAAAGAATTTCAGCTTTAAAATCAATAAAATCCTTCGCTTCATTTTCAATGAATTTTTCAACGTATTCCTGCGGATGTTTTCTGGAAAAAGAATCCGGGTCATCGCCATCAGGAAACAGCAGGACACGGATATTCATGCCTTCGGTAAGAAGCATATCAATACTTCTGAAACTTGCTTTAATCCCGGCATTGTCTCCGTCAAAAAGAATGGTTACATTTTCTGTAAGCCTTTTGATAAGCTTAATTTGCTCCGTTGTCAGAGATGTTCCGGAACTTGCCACTACATTCTCAATTCCCGCCATATGAAGGGCTATCACGTCCATATAACCTTCCACAAGAAGACAGATATTCTTTCTGGAAATAGCCTGTTTACTCTGGTTGAGCCCATAAAGTACATTGGATTTATGGTAAATTTCCGTTTCCGGAGAATTCAGATACTTGGCTGTCTTGACATTATTTTTAAGGATTCTGGCTCCGAAACCTAAAACCCTTCCCGAAAAACTGTGAATCGGGAAAATAACTCTTTCCCGGAAGCGGTCGATCCCGGAAGGTGTATTTTCAGGAAATATGGAAAGTCCGGATTTTTCAAGGATTTCTTTTGTATAGCCTTTTTCCTCTGCATAAACTGTAAAAGCATTCTTCTTTTCCGGTGAATATCCCAGCTGGAATTTCTTTATGATATCGTCCTTCAGCTCACGTTCCCTGAAGTAAGCTAAACCAATACTTTTTCCTTCTTCTGAATCCCAAAGAATATCCTGATAATAAGAGTTGGCAACCTCATGTATTTTATACAGCTGATCTTTTTCCGTCTGTGCGTGTTTTGCTTCCTCAGAAAATTCCCGCTGATCTTCTTCAATCTCGATTCCGTATTTTTTGGCGGCATGACGAAGGGCTTCAGGATACGTAAAGTTTTCGATCTCCATCAGAAAAGAAATAGCCGTTCCTCCTTTTCCCGTGGAGAAATCTTTCCAGATCTGCTTACTTGGAGAAACAACAAAACTGGGAGACTTTTCCTCATGAAAAGGACTGAGTCCTTTGAAATTAGACCCTGCTCTTTTCAGCTGAACGTACTCTCCCACTATTTCTTCAACACGGATTGTAGAGAATATTTTATCAATGGTCTGTTTGGAAATCATAGTGCAAAAATAAGTAAATTATACAGATATCGGATATTGGAAATTAGATACAAATTGCTAATTATATCTAATTTTTAATTTATAAATCACTTTCATTGAGTATTTTTGAAAACGGTTTTAAAATCTTGAGCGATCAAAAGAAAGAACAGCCTATTTTTATGATCGATATCTAAAAACTTAAAGAAATAATGAACTATACGATACAAAACATCGAAGACTGGCAGGAAATTGTCGATAAACTTATTCCTGACTTAAAGCATAATATCCTTCTTTTAAAAGGAAACCTTGGTGCGGGTAAAACAACATTTACGCAGTTTCTTCTTAAAAAACTGGGAAGCACTGATGAAGTCAATTCTCCCACTTACTCTATTGTCAACGAATACAATACACCGGAAGGAAAGATTTATCATTTTGATCTTTACCGTTTAAAAAACATTGAAGAAGTGTACGACATCGGCATCGAAGAATATCTGGACAATGCTTTTCTATGCATCATAGAATGGCCGGAAGTATATGAAGAAGAGCTCTACGGGCTTAACTATCACACAATGAGCATCGTGAATACCGGAGATAAAAGAGAAGTTTCATTCGAGTAAATATTATGTATCTTTGCTTATAATTCATAGTAATAACAACCTGTAAGACCTAATTTATTTAAAGAATGAGTACTACAAATATTTTTACTCCTTTCACTGAAGAAGAATTGATGCCGAAGGAAGAAAAGTTGGAGGTTATTAAGAAAGGAAAACAGTTCAGTATTGGAATTCCTAAGGAAACCTGTCTTAACGAAAGGAGGGCTTGTATTACTCCGGATGCAGTACAGGTATTGGTAGAACACGGCCACGAGCTTATTATAGAAGCAGGCGCCGGAGAAGGTTCTTTTTTTACAGATCTTCAGTATTCCGAATCCGGAGCAAAGATCACCAATGATCCCAAAGAGGCTTTCGGACAGGATCTTATCTTAAAGGTTAATCCGCCTACAGAAGAAGAAATAGACTATATGAAACCTAACACCTATCTGGTTTCAGCCCTTCAGATCAATCTGAGAGACAAAGATTACTTCTTAAAACTTGCAGAAAGAAAGATTAATGCTATTGCTTTTGAATTTATCGTAGATGAATATAAGCAGCTTGCTCTGGTAAGACTGATCGGTGAAATTGCAGGGACAGTCTCTGTTTTATATGCGTCAGAACTTCTTGCTTTATCAAACGGCTTAATGCTGGGCGGCATCACAGGAGTAAGACCTGCTGAAGTTGTTATTTTAGGAGCCGGCATCGTAGGCGAATTTGCTACAAAAGCGGCCATAGGCCTTGGAGCCAGTGTGAGGGTTTTTGATAATTCACTTTCAAAATTGAGAAGACTCCACACCTTAGTAGACAGTCGTGTTCCGACTTCCATTATTGATCCGAAAGAATTAAGCAAAGCCTTAAGACGTGCAGATGTGGTGATCGGTGCCCTTCCAAGATTAAATATGACCCCGATCGTTACTGAAGAAATGGTTGCGAAAATGAAAAAAGGCAGCGTCATCATAGATATTACGATAGATAACGGCAAAGTGATTGAAACTTCAGAGCTTACGACCATGGATAATCCGTATGTGATCAAACACGGCGTGATCCACTGCGGACTTCCGAATCTGACATCCAGAATGCCCAGAACAACCACAAAAGCAATCTCCAATTTCTTCCTTTCCTATATCCTGAATTATGATGAAGAAGGCGGCTTCGAAAACATGCTGATCCGCAAGAATGAAATGAAGCAGAGCTTATATATGTACAAAGGAAGACATACCAAAAAAGTGATCTGCGACCGTTTCGGACTTACCTACCATGATATCAATCTTTTAATTTTCTAATGAAAAAAGCTAAATTCTTTTTAATAGGCCTTATCCCGGGGCTGATTCTTGTATTTTTTATTCTGAACAAAAAAGGGGCGAGCTGCAGCGGATATCTTCCCAACAGCCGCGTAATTGCAGAAACCCTTTCTAAAGAATTCAGATATTCCGAAGACGTTAAAAACGGAATGAATACTTATAAAATTAATGAAAAGTTTATAAAAGACAGTATCATTACCAAAGGAAAAGTAGATTTCGACAGAAGCCACGCACAGAAAAAACCTTGTCCTGATTATGTTCTGACCTATCCTGAGAAGAATCCTTCTTACGAAATCACATATGAAAAATGTGAAGAAACTGTAACGCTGAATTCTTTGAAGAAGTTGAGAAACTTACCCCAAAAGAATAATTAAGAATTTGACAACGTCAAATAATAAGCAGCACGCTTTATAAAACATCTTTGATATTTTTCTTAATGAACCTTAATAGCTTAAATGTTCTTAATGGTTAAATTAAACTGATTTTTAGATATTAGCGTCAAATACTATTTTTTATGGAAGGCAATTACTACATGATCCACGATTATCTGATATTCATTGGAGTTTTTGCTATTTTCTTCCTGCTTACGGTCAGTATCTACCTTTTCAGTCAAAACAGCAGGATTAAACAGAAAAATATCAGGCTTTCTGAAGCCAACAGGATTATTGAACAGAAACTGAATGAAGTTCAGCTGGAACATATCGGCACGAAGCTGAATCCTCATCTGTTTAAGAATATTCTTAATTCCGTGCAGTCGCATGCCTACCAAACTTACATGTCTCTGGATAAACTTGCGAATGTTCTGGATTATATCCTGTACGAAAGCAACAATAAATTTGTCAGCCCGAAAGAAGAATTAAATTTCGCCTTAAGCCTTATTGAGATCAATAAAATAAAGATCAACCCACTTTTTGATTTCAGGATCAAATCAAAGATCAATAAGTCTGATGCGGTATACGAAGAAATGGTATTTGCCCCGCTGATCTCCGTTGATCTTATTGAAAATGCCTTTAAACATACTGATTTTCTGGCTCAGGATTCTTTTATCTCTATCCACCTGGAGCTTGAAAACAGAATTTTCACCATGAAAGTAAGCAACAAAGCTTCCTTAAAGAATATTCTTGAAAAGGAAAACAGCGGTTTCGGAAGCCAGTCTCTGGATCAGAGGCTTAAAATGATCTACGGCAATAACTATCAGCTGGAAAAAAGTTCAAAAAACGGTATATTCACTGCAGAATTACAAATCAATTTAGGAGATTTCTATGATAAAATGCGTTATTCTCGATGATGAATTACTGGCGATCAGCTATTTAAAGCTTCTCTGCGAACAGATCGAAAATGTAGAAGTGGTAAAGGCATTTAATGATCCCAAAGTTTTCCTGAATGAAATAAACGAAATAGACTGCAATCTCTGTATCCTTGATATTGAAATGCCCGGAATGACAGGACTCCAGGTAGCAGAACGCATTTCCGGTTCCAAAAAGATCATCTTTACAACCGCCTATAAAGAATATGCAGCAGAAGCTTTTGACCTGAATGTGGTAGATTATGTCAGAAAACCCATCAAAAAAGAAAGACTGCTCCAGGCCTTCGAAAAAGCAAAAGAGCTGACCGCTATTCCTCATAAAAAACATATGATCGAATGGAACACGAATATCGGCCGTACGGTGATTTTTACCGAACAGATCGCTTATATTAAAACATCAGAAATCGACAGCCGCGACAAAGATATTATCCTGAATGACGGAACTACAATTGTTCTTAAAAACCTTAATTTTAAAAACCTTCTGGAAATGCTTCCTTCAAAAGATTTCGCACAGGTCAACAAAAAGGAGGTTATCGCCCTGTCTTCTATCAAAATACTTTCTGCCAGTGAAATAATTACCACAATCCAGCCGGAAGGAGACCATTTCCTTAAACTTCAGATTGGAGAAGCCTATAAACAGGCATTAATGGAGCTGTTTGGAAAGTAAATCTTACATTTAAGACTTCATTGCAGATGCAGCAGCTTCTTACAGCGTATCCTCTTAACTTTACACCTTTTTTTGTTGTTGATTAGTCTGGCAGCCAGAGAAAACAGTTCCGGGTCCGGCTGTTCTTTCGTAGATTTTATTACATTTTTTAGAATGTTGGTTACATTTTAAAAAGAACCGTTTTTAACATCAATATATTCTCATCAACTTTGCATTAAATATTAGGAATCATGAATTGGGGAAAATACAGAAATTTAATTTTTTACATCGCAACCATAGCTTTTTTTTCCTGCCTGATGTACTTGTTTATTATAGAAGGACAGACGCTGGAGATCAAAGAGAATATAGTCACAAAAACCAACACGGGCTCTACCTGGGAAAATTTCCAGGAATCTTTTAAAACCAATCTTCATCACCCGCTGGCTCTTCTTCTGGCGCAGATCGTCACTATTATTCTTGTCGCAAGGCTTTTCGGGTGGATCTGTATGAAAATCAGGCAGCCCACGGTAATTGGAGAAATGATTGCGGGAATTGTTTTAGGCCCCTCATTGCTGGGGATGTATTTTCCTGAGTTTTCAGCATTCCTTTTTCCAAAAGAATCTTTAGGTAATTTACAGTTTCTGAGCCAGATAGGCCTTATTCTGTTTATGTATATCGTAGGAATGGAGTTGGATCTCAGTGTGTTGAGAAAGAAAGCACATGATGCAGTGGTGATCAGCCATGCGAGTATCATTATTCCTTTTGCGCTGGGTATAGGGCTTTCTTATTTTGTGTATCAGGAGTTTGCCCCGGAAGGTATTCAGTTTACATCATTTGCGTTATTCATTGCTATTTCAATGAGTATCACTGCATTTCCTGTACTCGCCAGGATTGTTCAGGAGAGAAATCTTCAGAAAACCAAACTGGGAACGATTGTTATTACCTGTGCTGCGGCAGATGATATTACAGCATGGTGCATTCTTGCAGCCGTTATTGCCATTGTTAAGGCAGGCTCTTTCACCAGTTCCATCTATGTGATCATTATGGCAGTCGCTTATGTCTTTTTAATGATCAAGATTGTAAGGCCATTCCTGAAAAGGATCGGCGATCTTCAGGCAGGCAAAAACACCATCAGCAAACCGATGGTCGCTATTTTCTTCCTGACGCTTATTCTTTCTGCATACGCTACTGAAGTGATCGGTATCCATGCCTTATTCGGCGCTTTTATGGCTGGTGCTATTATGCCGGAAAATGCAAAATTTCGCACCCTTTTTATTGATAAGGTAGAAGATGTGGCCTTAGTCCTTCTTCTTCCTCTGTTTTTCGTATTTACAGGACTCCGTACTCAGATCGGGCTTCTGAATGACAGTCATCTATGGATAACGGCAGGATTTATCATCTTAACGGCAGTAATAGGAAAATTTGCAGGAAGCGCACTTACAGCAAGGTTCGTAGGGATCAACTGGAAAGAAAGTTTAACGATCGGTGCTCTGATGAATACCAGAGGATTAATGGAGCTTATTGTCCTGAACATCGGATATGACCTGGGAGTATTAAGTCCGGAGATCTTTGCCATGTTGGTTATCATGGCTTTATTCACCACTTTTATGACAGGACCGGCTTTAGACTTTATTAATTTTATTTTTAAATCTAAAAAAAGTTCTGATGAAGATACTTCCGGCAATAACGATTCAAAATACAGGGTACTGCTGTCTTTTGATAAGCCTGAATCCGGAAGCACACTGCTGAAGCTTGCCCACGATTTCACCAACAAAATGAACGGCAACAAAAGCATTACAGCCATGAATATTGCTCCGGTAGATGAAATGCATGCTTATGATATTAGTGAATATGAAGAGGCACAGTTTAAAAATGTTATTGAAACTTCTCACGACCTGAAGCTTGAAGTCACTACCCTTTTCAAAGCCTCTACCGATATTGAAAGCGATCTTGCAGGCATTTCAAATAAAGGAAATTACGACCTGCTTCTGATTATGCTCGGCAAATCCATGTACGAAGGAAGTTTACTGGGAAGGTTACTAGGATTCACAACGAAGATCATCAACCCTGAAAAGCTTCTGAATACAGTAAAGGGCAAAGGAAACATTTTCAATAATTCTCCTTTTGACGATTTTACCCTTCAGATCCTTGATAAGACCAATATTCCGGTAGGAGTTCTGGTTGAGAAAGAGTTCAAATCCGCAGACAAAGTATTTATCCCCATGTTTAATCTCAGCGATTTTTATCTGCTTGAATATGCCAAAAGACTGATCAACAATAACAATTCCCAGATCATCATTCTGGATGCTGCCGGACAAATCCGTAACAATATTGAGGTGAAAGAACTGATCAGAAGCATTGAACAGGTAGCCCCTAATCATATCACTTTATATAACGAGAAAAAAATAGAAAAAGAATTCCTGAGCTCCCAGGATCTGATGCTGGTCAGCAGCAAAAGCTGGAAAAACCTGATCGACACTAAGAGTCTTTGGCTGTCTGATATTCCATCGACGTTGATTATCTCTAACCCTTGAAATTAATGTAACAATGTAGCAGTCTAACAATGTAACAATAGGATTAAATGATTGATAAACTGGTACATTGTTATATTGTTATATTATTTTCTTGCATGGCTTGGAGTTATTCAATAAGTTTGTTTTTCGTTAATTCACAATCTATTTCACTTTAAGAAAAGTTCCATCTAAAGTTGCATTCAGTCCAAACTCACAATCACGCGACTGATCAGACGGAACCGGTGTAATTGATAAAAATCCATTATAAAATGTAGCGAGGAATGAACATGATTTATTGATTTCAATAGTAAACTGATTATTTTTAATCATCACTTCTCCCGACGCATCTGCAATATTTCTGCCCGGAGCCCTGGTCACAGAACCAATGTCATAGGAATACATCTGACCTTTTGTCTTTTTAATCGTAATACTTCCCTGATACCCGTCTTCTCCATATTGATAGGTATATGTTCCTTCAAAATGATCAGGTGGAACGGGTGAAAATATTGCCGGCTTCGGATTCACTTTAGTTTGGACATCAAGCACCATGGGATAAACCGCATCAGATTTTGTGGAAGACCAGGCTCCCTCTAATTTTCCATTTTTTAGTACAGCGTCAATAATTCCGCTGATATTCCCGTCGTTTTCAAATTCCTCCAGATGATAATGATTTCCGGAATCCAGCATTCCTATTATTTTAATGGGTTTCTTTTCTTTAGTTTTTACATATCTGATATTCCCTAAAACAACATTCTTTGAAACACTGACGGCCAGTTCAACAGGAATTTTTTGGTCAAGAAGACCGCTAAAACTATAATTTGCATCAGCATTTTTTTGCTGAGCGTGACAGATGCCTGCGGCAAAGCATATTGTGAATGTTATTTTTTTCAGATAGTTCATAGTATTAGATTTTAATGATAAAATGGATACGATTCGGTGAAGTCATTTTTTTACCAAAAGCTTCTTCATACAAAAGTACAAAAAGACGGCTATTACACTTCTCTTCTAACAGAAAAAGCCAGTTAAAAAAGATAAAGAAGTCAAAAAAGCAGAACAGCTGTTGCCCAATCTTCCCGATAACCACTTTAAGCCTGGAACAGCAGAATAAGAACGTCAAAGGAGTAATTATCCACAGTGCGGATTAACCATGATAAAAAACTCGAAAAATAATTAAACCAAAAATATTATGAGTTTAAAAAATATTTTATACCTTCGCTCTGTGAATTTCAATAACGGAACATATTATTATAGAATTTTTAACTCAGATCTGGGCTAGGATTCTTATGAACATAACTTAAAAACCTCGTCCTGGACGGGGTTTTTTATTTTAAAAAAATTAAAAAAGATGAAAATAAGTATTATTGGTACAGGATTAATCGGGGGCTCAATGGCTTTAAAATTAAAAGAAAGAGGCATTACAGATTTTATTTACGGAATCGACAATAATCAGCAGCATATCACAGAAGCATTGAATCTTAATATTATCGATGCCGGCACGGATCTCGAATATGGAGTTAAAAATGCAGACTTCATCATCATTGCCGTTCCTGTAGATTCAGCCAGAAAGCTGCTTCCGGACGTTCTGGACCTTATATCGGACAAACAGACTGTCATGGATGCCGGATCAACCAAAGCCGGAATTGTAAATGCCGTAAAAGACCATCCGAAACGTTCCAGATTTGTAGCATTTCACCCCATGTGGGGTACAGAAAACAGCGGTCCCGGATCTGCTGTCTCCGACAGTTTTTCAGGAAAAGCCGGAGTGATCTGCAATAAAGAGGAATCTGCTCCTGACGCACTTCAGCTGGTTGAAAAAGTGGCGGAAAACCTTGATATGCACCTGATCTATATGAATGCGGAAGCCCACGACATTCATACTGCGTATATTTCACATATTTCACATATTACTTCTTATGCGCTGGCCAATACCGTTCTGGAGAAAGAACGTGAAGAAGAGACCATCTTCCAGCTTGCCAGCTCCGGTTTTTCCAGTACGGTGCGTCTCGCAAAATCCCATCCTGAAATGTGGGTGCCTATCTTTAAGCAAAACAAGGAAAATGTTCTGGATGTGCTGAATGAACACATCACCCAGCTCCGAAAATTTAAGGCCGCCCTAGAAAAAGAAAATTATGAGTACCTTGAAGAGCTGATCAGCAATGCCAACAGGATCAGAGGTATTTTAAGATAAAAGCCGTTTTACTTATTGGCAAGTAATACAGAAAATCTACTTTGTTTGCCTTTGCAATAAAAATATAATTTAAAAAATCCTTAGATTATTTCTAAGGATTTTTATATGTATGTAAAACAGTATGATTTCTTTTTAACATTCAGGAACGTTGACCGCAATGGCAAGTCCGCCTTCTGAGGTCTCCTTAAAACGGTCACTCATCGATAAAGCAGTTTCCCACATAGTCTGAATCACCTCATCCAGTGTTACTTTGGCTTTTGCAGGGTCACTTTCCAGGGCAATATTAGCCGCTGTGATCGCTTTCATGGCACCCATTGTATTTCTTTCGATGCATGGGATCTGCACAAGTCCTTTGATCGGGTCGCAGGTCAGTCCAAGGTGATGTTCCATGGCTATTTCAGCCGCCATCAATACCTGTCCGATACTTCCGCCTAAAATCTCTGTAAGTCCGGCCGCCGCCATTGCTGATGAAACCCCGATCTCAGCCTGGCATCCGCCCATTGCAGCAGAAATTGTAGCATTTTTCTTAAACAGGGTTCCTATCTCTCCGGCTACAAGTAAAAACCTTACGATATCATCCTCACTGATAGATTCGGTGAATGCCTGTGAATACATTAAAACTGCCGGAATAACGCCACTGGCTCCATTGGTAGGTGCTGTAATGATTCTTCCGAAGCTGGCATTTTCTTCATTCACAGCCAAAGCAAAACACGCAATCCATTTATTGATATTCGTGAAGTTCTCTTCTGCGTCGACCACCATCTTAAACCATTCATCGATATTTTTATAGATCTTATCTCCTAAAAGCTTTCTGTTGATCCCCGCAGCTCTTCTGGTCACATTTAAGCCCCCGGGGAGGATACCTTCTTTATTGACTCCTTTGTAGATACATTCTTTAATATTTTTCCAGATGTTCAGGGCCTCCTGTCTGGTTTCTTCCTGAGATCTCCAGCTTTCTTCATTAATCAGGATCAGATCTGAAAACCTTTTAAATCCTAATTTTTCACAGTATTTTACAATATCCGAACCGTGATGGCAAGGATATAATGTCCGGACACAGTGTTTTTCTATGGAATTCTTTTCCTGACTTGCAATAAAGCCACCTCCTACAGAATAAAAATCCTGAACAAGCTCGGTTCCGTCTTCAAAAACAGCTTTAAAGATCATTCCGTTAGGGTGAAAATCAAGCGACTTTTCCATATTCAGGATCAGGTGATGCCCGTATACAAAAGGAATTTCTTTTTCACCGCCCAGATTCAGGATCTGTGTATTTTTTATCTGATCGACTTTCTCATCGATCTTTGTGGTGTCTATTGTTTTGAAATCTTCGCCATTCAGCCCAAGCATTCCGGCAATATCCGTTCCGTGCCCAATTCCGGTTTTAGCTAAAGAACCAAAAAATTCAAGGAAAACTTCTTTCACCTCTGCAATTGATCTTTCCCTTTTTATAATTCTGATAAATGCAGATGCTGCATTCCAGGGGCCCATCGTATGCGAACTGGATGGTCCTATTCCTACTTTAATAATCTCAAAAACCGATATTGATTCCATAGATAATTCTTCATTTTCCTCTTAAAACAAAGATACGCGATAAATCCCAATAAAAGCGTCCTTAGATCTTAGAATTAAACTGAGTTCAGATTAAGAAAATTACTATTATGCAGATGGAAGAGGAAGTTTAGAAACTACTGTTATCCTTGTCAAGGTTTAAAATCTTGGCAAGGATATTTAAAATCATGGAATGCCTTTATAATGGGTATTTTTGTAAATTAGCAGTTATAATAAGGGTATCTTCAACTCATTATATCAATTTCTCTCCTTGTAATCACTTCGAATGGAAACATTAATTAAGAACATTTTACAGCACGTCAGATTAAGTCCGGAAGAAATTGTCATTTTTAAAAATTTCTGGACGGAAAAAACGTTGAAAAAAGGCGAATTTCTTTTAAGAAACGGAGAGACCTGCCGCTATGACAGTTACATTGTTTCAGGTGTTTTAAAGGCCTTTTGTATCAATTCAGAAAATGGAAATGAAGAGATCCTTTTTTTAGCTATTGACGATTGGTGGGCAACCGATATCTCCAGCTTTTCTAAACAAAAAGCTTCCATTTACAATATACAGGCCGTAGAAAAAACAAACCTTTTACAGATCAGTCATCAGTCTTTTCAAAAAATGCTGCAGGAAATTCCATCTCTGGAAAGATACTTCAGAATTATTTTAGAAAGCTATCTGGGAACTCTTGAAAAGAGGATTGTATTTAACAACATGTACAAAGCTGAACAGAAGTATTATGATTTTCTCGACACTTATCCTGATATTGTATCCAGAGTTCCACAATATTTAATTGCATCCTATTTAGGCATATCAGCGGAATTTATAAGCAGAATCCGGAAAAAAAATAAATCCTCTTGAACTAGATCAATTTTTCAGAAATGAATAATCAGGAATTTTGCTGTTATAAAATTCATCATAATGAAAGTATTGATTATTAATGCAAGTGTAAGAAATGAAAGATCTTACAGCCGGAAATTAACCCAGCTTTTTGTTGAAAACTGGAAAACCAAATATCCCTCAGATGTATTTACGTACAGAGAAACGGGTATTGACAGTATTCCCAATATTAACGAATCCTGGATTGCGGGAGCGTTTAAAAAACCGTCAGACAGGACAGAAGAAAACCAAAAGGCATTACAGGTAAGCAATGAGCTGGTACAAGAACTCAAAGAACATGATATCTATGTTATCGGAACTCCAATGTATAACTGGGCTATTCCGAGTGGGCTAAAAGCTTATATAGATCAGGTGATGCGGATCAATGAAACCTGGAAATTCAGGTCAGGGGTACCGGACGGAGATTATGTAGGTTTGCTCGAAAACAAAAAAGCATTCCTATTATCTGCCAGGGGCGATACAGGATACGGAGAAAATGAAAAAAACGGACACATCAATTTTCAAACCACCTATCTGAAACACATTTTTGGAATCATGGGAGTGCAGGATGTTACCATTTTTTCATTAGATAATGAAGAGTTTGGGGGTGAAGTGTTTGAAGAATCAAAAAACAAAATCTTCAACGCCATCCAATCCATTGAATAAAACCGGAAAAATCCTCTGAATATTGGCAATTAGGGCACTCGGTTTTACTTCCTGTGCCCTGCTTTTCTTTAGCAATTATCACTTGAAACTTTCTTCATGCTGGGAAATATCGAGCCCAACGGATTCTGCTGCTTCGGAAACCCTGAGGGTAATTATGGAATCTGTAATTTTATACAAGAGCAGTGAGCCAAAGAATGTAAAAGCTGAAACAAGCACCAGAGCAGCCATATGATGGGCGAAAACTTTAATACCTCCATGCAGGAGGCTGGCATTTTCACCATGGGCAAAAACAGCGGTCAGGATCATTCCCATAATTCCCCCTACTCCATGACAGGCAAAGACATCGAGGGTATCATCTATTTTTTTCAAAGCTTTCCAGTTTACCATAAGGTTAGAAACAATAGCCGCTGCAAATCCTATAAAAAGACTTTCCGGAATACTGACAAAACCACAGCCCGGAGTAATGGCTACCAGCCCTACTACAGCGCCAATGCAGGCACCTAACGCAGAAACACTTCTCCCATTGATCCGGTCAAAAAATATCCAGGTCATCATAGCAGAAGCAGAAGCAATGGTGGTGGTCCCGAAAGCCATGGCGGCAGAAGCATTGGCACTCAGAGCGGATCCGGCATTAAAGCCAAACCATCCGAACCACAGCATTCCTGTTCCAAGAAGGACATAAGGAATATTGGAGGGCTCATGATGCGGATTTTTCCTGTTTCCAAGGACCATAGCTCCAGCTAAGGCTGCAAAACCGGCACTCATATGGACTACAGTTCCGCCTGCAAAGTCTTTTACTCCAAAAAATTTATTCAGAAGCCCTTCCGGATGCCATACCATATGGCAAAGCGGTGTATAGATAAAAATGCTGAAAAGCACCATAAACAAAAGATAAGAGATAAAACGTACACGCTCAGCGAAAGAACCTGTGATCAGTGCAGGGGTAATAACGGCAAATTTCATCTGAAAAAGGGCAAAAAGGACGAAAGGAATGGTGGAAGCCATCATTTTGTGAGGTAAGACTCCTACACGGCTGAAGAATGGATAACTTAAAGGGTTTCCAATGATTCCGTAATGTACACCATTGATGTTGAAGCCTAATGAATCCCCAAACGATAAGGAAAACCCGACAACCACCCATAAAATAGAAATAACACCGAGCGCAATAAAGCTCTGCAGCATGGTGGAGATCACATTTTTCCTTCCTACCATACCTCCGTAAAAAAATGAAAGTCCGGGAGTCATCAACAGTACAAGTCCCGCTGCGGCAAGAATCCATGCTACATCTGCCCCTACGATCTTATCTTCACCGAGAAATTCTCCGGTGTTGGGAAAATCAACGATCGGGCTCCAAAATAATCCTCCGAATGCCACCAAAGTAATAATCGAGAATGAAACAATCCATTTTAAACCAATTTTCATAAAATTTACATTTAACCCCATCAAAATTAAATATAAATTTTATAAAAAAACACTTTTTAAACAAATAACCCTAAAAATTAATACATCAATTTTAAAATATATACTATTTAAATAAAAACTTCCTTTAATATTTGGGACACTTCTTTATATTTTGTGGCAGGGAAAAGATGGGTTCCGCCTTTGATCACGTAATCCGGTTTTGAATATTTAATAGGAAAAACAATGTCTTTATCTCCCAATATCTGAATAACCTCCGGAGTTTCTTCAAATTTCCACTCGGAAACTTTTTCAACAGACCATTTAAGGTAATAAGGATCTCTGACTCTGAAGTATTGAAGAATTTTAGGATTCTTAGGATCAAAAAGTTTTCTGACCACAGAATATACATTGGCAGCCTTGTCATTAAACATGCCAACAGGAAGTATTCTTGGAATTTTTGTGATCTCCCCGGTTCTGATAAATTTAGATTTTTCTTTATCTGATTTAATGCTTCCCATAATGACTACTTTTTGGGCAGGCTTCAGCTTATTGATTTCCTGGACCATAATGCCGCCAAAAGAATACCCCAGCAGGCAGAAGGGTTCGGAATCATCTACTTTTTCCGCCATTCTTGCGACATAGGAATGAAAGGGCTCGTTTTTTTCAGGAATGAGCCAGTCTATAAAAATCAACTCACAGTTCTCGGGAAATTCAAGTCTTTCCAATACTTTAAAATCGGCTCCGAGACCGCTTACTACATAAATTTTCATAGTACTAATTTATGAAAAACATGGTAAAAAGCAGAGATTAAATTTTAGCTGTGCATTAATTTAGCCATTAAGATTATTGAAGGCTTTTAGAATATTAAAAAGAACTTCATTTATTGACAATACATGAAAAATCATTTCGGCCTCTTACTTGGTACACGTGAAGAAGTTGAATATTTTTTAACGCAAAGTTTCTGATTCATTGCTTTATTAGGAGAGGCAAAGGATCGGGGCTGCGCCACTGAATAAGCGGTCGGATTGCAACCGAATTAATGAATAACGAATCTTGACACCCAGCTTATGTCACAAAAAATGGACAGTTTATAAAAACCGCCCATCTTAATATTTGAAAGTATATTTTACTTATTTCTTTTTCTTTACAGGAACCCTGTTCTCGTTATCCAGTTTTTCCGTAGAAACTCGGAACTGGATATCCATTTCGTTCTTGATGAAATAATCTTTCAGTGAAGACTGGTAGAATACTTTAAAATCTCTTCTGTTCAGAGAGAACTTAGCCGATTCTACAACTACTGTAAACTGGGTTACATATACATTGGCAGGGAAAGTAATTGTTTTTCTTACCCCTTTGATGGTAACATCACCGTATACCGTTGAATTGTACTCACTGTTTGCTAAAGGAATGATTTTAGTCAAGTGAAATTTCGCGATCGGGAATTTTTTAACTTCAAAGAAATTGGTGCTTTTCAGGTCATTGGTAAGCTTGATCTGATCTTCATCGGAAACATCTCCCGCCATTATGCTTCTCATATCTATAATAAACTCTCCGTCTACAAGGACCGTTTTATCAAAATTGAATTTCCCGCTTTTCAGCTTTACCGTCCCTGAATGCGAAGAAGCTTCAGTTTTTACAACTTTATATCCCCACCACCTGATCTCTGATGAAGTCACTTTTGAAACCTTATCAAATTTCTTCTGTGCAGAAACAAATGATATGCTCACACACATCATAGCAAACAATAGTAATCTTTTCATTCTTTTTTATTTACAATTCAACAAAAATAAAAAAAAGTGTAGAACTTCTACACTTTTAATAATCTTTTTTTGATTAAATTATTTAGCAGTCACCTTTACAAGCATTTCGATGTCATCTTTCACAAAAACATCCTGCATAGTAGATTTGTAGGTCACATCAAATTTCTGTCTGTCGAAAGAGAATTTTTCAGAAACCAGGCTTACCACTCCTTTGCTGTAAGCAATTTTGGCAGGGAAAGTAATGGTGTTTGTTTTTCCTTTAACGGTAAGGTTTCCTGTTACTAATGAATTGTAGATCTTATCGCTGTTTTTCTTTACAGAAGTGATTTTAAAAGAAGCAGTAGGGAATTTTTCAACTTCAAAGAAGTCACCGTTCTTAAGGTGTCCGTTTAATTTCTGCTGATATTCGCCCGTAAGGTCAGTTGCGTTGATAGACGTCATATCTAATACAAAGCTTCCACCTACCAGATTATTTCCTTTCATGACCATGTCTCCTGATTTTACTTTTACAGTACCATCATGAGAACTCGCCTCAGATTTTGCTACTTTGTATCCCCACCAGTGAACATCAGATGCTACCACTTTTTTTGACTGTCCGAATGTAAGACCACCAGCTAAAACCGCTAATAAGAATATTTTTTTCATTTGAATAAAGTTATTTACTTGTTTAATGATGCAAATGTAGCCAACTTATCCGATAGATTTCATTGATGTATATCAATAAATTTAATTATTTTCATGAATAATATCATCCATAAAAAAACTCCGAAAATTTCGGAGTTTTGTATGTTAATTCTGATAGTAAGCGGTGTACAGTGCAGCGCCTTTTAATGCGGTGTGATTCTGTTTGATCAGATAGAGCGGGGTGCTTTTCAGCAATCCTTCCATCTTATCGCTTATCTTGAACTTGTCATAGAATTTTCCTTTGTCAATATATTCTCTGATCGCCTGCGGAATATCTCCTGAGATCAGCAGTCCTCCGGTAGCCTTAAGCTTCAGGACAAGGTTATTGGCTTCTCTTGCAAGGAATTCCAGAAAGGTATCTAAAGCAATTTTACAGATCAGCACATCATCTTCTACTGCAGCTTTGTAAATTTCCTCCACAAAGTTTCCTCCGTTAAGGCGTTCTGCAAGCCATTCCGGTTCCGGATGTCTTTTTACGTCTCTTAAGAATCTGTAAATATTGAAAAGACCGGTTTTAGAAAGTACATTTTCCCAGCTTACAATACCATAGATATTATTTAAGAACTGATAAAATTCTACCTCAACATTTGTTCTTGGTGAGAATTCCGAGTGCCCACCTTCTGTTGCAAAAGGTCTCAGGTATTTTCCGTCAAAGAAATATCCGGCCTCACCCAGTCCGTTTCCGGGAGCAAGGATCGCTACATTTCCTTTTTCAAGATGTCCGCTGGTATAAATAGGATCCAGATCGCTGTCCTCAAGAAGCCCCATTCCATAGGCTGATGCTTCAAGGTCATTCAGCATATCTGCTTTCTCAAATCCAAAGTCTCTGGTATATTCTTCAATATCCAGGTCCCAGCCCAATCGTGCAGGGCTGCTTTTGCCATCAATTACAGGTCCCGGCACAGCCATTGCCAGACGCTTCACATTGTCCAGCTGATTGTCCTGTATGAATTTTCTCAGGATGTCAGAAAATGAAGTATAGTCTTTAGTACTATATTCATTCTGAATCTTTATCTCAAGACCTCCGTTACTGGAAACAAAATAGCCTAAGATTGTTATATCTTCACGGAGACTTGCTCCAATGATAGTGACATTATCATTATTACTGTTCTCTACTCCTGGTAAATAAAGCGGAAATTTTGGATTCAAAATCATAACCTCAAATTTTATCAAATATAATAATAGTTTTCGTAAATCCTGCAGGGAAGGAAAAAACCTTTTCATTTTCATAAAAAGGTTTGGCTAATAATTGTTTATATATAAGTTTAACTACTTTCCTAATGGAATATTGTATCCGAACCCTACTCCGATATTCCCCACATTATAGTCCTGTCCTGCAATATCTCCTTTATCTCCTACAAAAACTTTCTGATACTGTACGAAGAAATTCCAGTCTCTGTTGTGGTATCCGATCTCCGGCTTGATGTAGAATCCTCCGTCCGGTCTGTCAGCAGAACTGTTGGAAGCAACTTTGTCATCTCCTACAAGGAAACCATATCCTAAGTCTGTTCCAAAATAGAAACCGGTCTGTTTAGGATAAATTCTTATTAAAGCTCCTACAGGAACTACTCCTACATCATTGTTATCATAACCGTTATTGCTTTTTCCGAAATAATGAGTATATCCTGTGGCAATACCTAATCCAAATCCGGGAGTGATCAAATTCTGATAAGATACATCTACACCTGCCGCTGCAGAAAGATTATCCGCAGGTACTGCTAAACCAACATTTGCACCTACTTTGATCATATTATTCATCTGTGAGTTCTGTGCGCTTGCGATACCTGCTGTTAAGATTCCAGCCAGTACTATTGCTTGTTTTAACATTTTCATAACTCTAATTTTTAATTTTACTATTCCAATAAGCTGTAAAAATCGTGCCAAGGAAGGTATTTTTTTTGGTTTTAACACTCATTTCCATCACAAACAAATGATTATCAATATGTTAATTTATATTAAAATTCAAATGATTGTTTAAATTAAATCTTAAAAAGAAATAATATTAAGAATTCTTAAACGTTATTATTTTAACCTTTTCTGTTCTATTTTATCAAAAAATTAAATGCTTCCACATGGCCGATTCATTATTACACAATAAACATCTTCTCTGGCGTGCCGGATTCGGAACCGGAATTAACCAGATCGGTGATCTGAAGAACAAGACTATAAAGATACTGGCTGATGATTTATTTAAAGAAGAGAACTTTACAGAAATTAATTACGATACACCCGACACTTTTATCCAGGAGGATATGATGTCCGGCAAAACCCCGGCAGAACAAAAGAAAGAAATGCAGCGCATCAGCAGGCAGCAAAATAATGAACTGAACCTGAACTTTCTGGACAGAATGGTGAACAGCAAAGAGCAGATGAGGGAAAAGATGGCTTTTTTCTGGCATGGACATTTTGCAACAAGAATCAATAATTCAAAATTTAACAAACAGCTCCTCAATACGGTCAGGGAGAATGCATTGGGCAATTTTAAAGATCTTCTCTTTGAAGTGAGCCAGTCGCCGGCCATGCTGAACTTCCTCAATAATCAGCAGAACAAAAAGGGCCATCCGAATGAAAACTTTGCCCGCGAAGTGATGGAGCTATTTACCATGGGAAGGGGAAATTATACTGAAAAAGACATCAGGGAAGCTGCAAGAGCATTTACCGGATGGGGCTATGATAAAGAAGGCTACTTTAAGGAAAGAAAAAATTTGCATGATGAAGAAACCAAAACTTTCCTTGGAAAAACCGGAAATTTCACCGGAACCGACATTTTAAATATCATCCTTGAACAAAAAGCTACAGCGAAATTTATCACCACAAAAATATATAAGTTCTTCGTTAATGAAAATGTAGACAGCTCTATTGTGGATCAGTTGAGCACTGGCTTTTACAATTCAGGGTATGATATCAAAAAACTTATGGCTGAAATCTTTTCAAGCTCATGGTTCTATGCCGAAAAGAATATCGGGAACAGAATAAAATCTCCTATTGAATTAATGGCCGGAATGATGCGGATGCTTCCTATGAATATTCAGAGCCCGGAAAATCTCATTGTTTATCAGAAATTGCTGGGGCAAATGCTGCTCTACCCACCTAATGTTGCCGGATGGCCCAGCGGAAGATCATGGATAGACAGTTCTACCCTGATGCTGAGATTGCAGATTCCACAAATATGGTCCGGATTGCGCCCTCTGGAATACAGCCCCCGACAGGATGATGACATCGACATGGGTATGAAGTCCCGTGAAACCGCCATGAACAAATCATTTAAGAATCCCAACATTACCATAGACTGGAGCAGGCTGGAAAAAGTATTTGCAGATAAGAAATGTGAAGATTATCTCATCCAGAAAGCCAAAACACTGGATATGGATTCTGTTAAGAATTTTTCGGACAAAAGTATAAAGATGAATATCATCAACCTGATGTCTACCCCGGAATACCAGTTGTGTTAGGTGGCAGATGTTAGGTTGCAGGTAACAGGTAAAAGTTGCCACTGCCTGGATCTGCAGCTTATTAACTTCAACCTGCTATCTGCCCCCTTTAACCTAAAAACAAAATTATGTTAATCAAAAGAAGAGAATTCCTCAAAATAAGTTCATTAGCAACCGCATCGCTTATGATGCCCAATTTTCTGAAAGCAATGACACTGGATGAAGCCTTGGAGCCTAATCAGAAGATTCTTGTCGTACTGCAGTTTACAGGCGGAAATGATGGACTGAATACCATTATTCCTACAAAAAACGACATTTATTTTAAAGAAAGAAACAGTATTGCCATCAAAGATTCCTTAGCGCTTAATGATGAAACGGGAATCAATCCGGCACTTTCCTACTTTAAAGAACTTTTTGATAACGGTGAACTTTCGGTGATGAATAACGTAGGATACCCGGATCCTGATAAATCGCACTTCAGAAGTATGGATATCTGGCATTCTGCCAGTCGCAGCGATGAATTCCTGGAAACAGGCTGGCTGGGCCGTTTTCTGGATGAAGAATGCTACCGCTGTGAACATCCCACACAGGCTCTGGAAGTTGATGATATGCTGAGCCTGGCACTGAAAGGGGAACATAATAAGGCATTTGCCTTTAAAGATCCTAAAAGACTTTATCAGACGAGCCAGGAGAAGTATTTCAAATCCCTGTATGACCACCATCATGATGACGAAACCGTTTCCTATCTATACCAGACTCTTGGCTCTACCATTAATAACGCTGATTATATTTTTGAAAAAAGTAAGTCAAAAAAAACAGATCAGACGTATCCGAATTCACAGCTTGGGAAGGATTTTAAAACGGTAGCTTCGCTGATCAAATCTGATATTAATACCCGGGTCTATTATCTTTCCGTGGGAAGTTTTGATACCCATGTTAATCAGAATGACAGGCAGAAAAAGCTCTTCAGTGACATCAATGAAGCTGTAAAATCATTTGTAGCCGATCTGAAAAGCAACGGAATTTTCAATGATGTTCTCCTGATGACTTTCTCGGAATTCGGACGCCGGGTGGCTCAGAATGCCAGCAACGGAACGGATCACGGAACAGCCAATCAGATGTTTTTTATCAGCGGAGGCCTTAAGAAAAAGGGACTTCTGAATGCGCTTCCTGATCTGCAAAAACTGAATGAAGGAGATCTGATCTATACGGAAGATTTCAGAAAAGTCTATGCTACAATTCTGAAAAACTGGCTTAAAGCGGATTCTTCCAAAGTATTGGGCTGGAAAAACGGAGTTTATGATTTTATTTGATTGAATTCAAAATAAAACTGCCATTCTGATTGTATACATCAAAATGGCAGTGGATAAGTCTCTCACAGATTTGCATATGCAGGAGATATGTATGTTTAATCTAGTTATTTAAAAATCTTTGTAAAGCTATCTTTTTCGAGGCTGTCCAGTGAAAAATCAAAATCAGCCTCTTCTTTTTCAGGAATCACTTCCGCTCCCAGTTCTGCAACCAGATCATTAAACGACAACGGCTCGTACCACTGCTGATATAATGCATCCGTGGCCATCACTGAGATCTTTGAGCTCCCTGAAACATGGGCATGTCCGGCTCCAAAATTCAGCAGTACAAAACACTGTTTTTCCCCTTTTGGCAGCAGCATTCCAAGGACGGTCTGCCTCTGAACGGAATTACATTTCACTTCTGCAAAAAGATGATCAGGGTTCATCATATATGCTCTCGAAATATAATCTCCTTTTCCGATCACAATCTTATATCCGCAGTCCGGGCTTCCGGAATATACATTATTCATAATCAGAGTCGGAACATTCAGACCTTTGGCAGCATACAGATATTCCACAGCACCGTTGGGTGCGGATGTCATATCTCCGGAATACATCAGGTTCCCGTTATCCTGGTTATAGGCAGCATTCCATCCTGTTTTTCCGCCAATATTCAAGGCTGAAAGATCAAGGTCATTTGCTCCCCAGTTATCTTCCCAATAGATTCCGACCGCCAGCTTTTCCCCAAGGAATCTTGTTCCGGCAGGCATATTTCCTACAAACATTTTTTCCGAGGTGGGCAGTCCAAACTCTACATCTTCAGGAAAATAGAATTTCTTTCCGGAAAGACCGAATCTTGATTTTAAATAATTCAAAATAAAATCATAGTTCTTTTCACTTACTGTTCCCTGTTTTCCGGCTTTCACCCAGGATTTTCCGTTCCTGATTCTATACACAAACGTATCCTGTCCGTACATCCTTACATAACAGGCTGACAAAGCTTTGAACAGAGCAAAAGGAGTGGCATTATCCAGCCAGTGCAGATCACTTTTTTCCAGCAGCGTATGAGTAGCTTCATTCAATGGGTTTGCAACCAATGGCTGATGATGAATTTTCGACAGTTTTGAGATCTTGTTGATTGTTTTTGAAGATCTTTTTTTATACGCTAAAAACAAGGGTTTGAATCTGTTGAAAATCTCGGCAAGCCTTTCCAGTCCATACTTTTCAAACAGATCAGACGGATCAAATTTACTTTCTTTAATAGCCTTAATTAATTCTTCGTTTTTGATCAGAAGTGTAGTATCCGTCGTTTTATAAATCACATATCTGAAAAATTCTACAGGATTAGCCGGGTAAACCTGGTACAGATCTGCTATTTTGACGATAGCTTCCTTATTTCTGATATTTTCAGTTCCTGTAAAAGTATAATTCAAGTCTTTTGTTAAAATGGAAAGAAGATCATTAATCGTTTCATCCTTCAGAGCTATTCCTGACTTCAGCAGTGACAGGCATTTTTCTGTCATTTCTTCTTCAGAATAGGCTTTAATCACTTTGAAGACCAGTTTTGCATTGGGAACGTTCAATATTTCATCAGGAATATAGATTTCATCCTGGAAATTACTTCCATAGGTAGAAATATAATGTTTTAGCTGTTCAATAAGCAGCTCGATTCTCGTACTTTCTTTTATTTTCTTCCAGGATTTATGAAAGGTTTTATTCAGATCATTCCCGTTTAATTTTTCCTTTGCATAATAAGAAATGATCTCATTTTTTGCCCACAGGGCATCAGGTTCAATGATAAAACCGTCATTAGAAATAAATGGCTCTGCATTCGATTCTTTAGCTAATACAGCATTGAATAATTTTAGTGTTTTCATTGTTTTAAGTTTTAAAAATAAGTGAGGAGTAGGTTCATTGAAAGTGAAGTGTATAGGAACTCCTTTTACCTATAGTTTATAAAAAGCGGGGAGTAATTTATCCAAAAAATATAGGAACTCCCTTTGCCTTCAATTTTTTAACATATGAAAATGACTGACGTGAATATAAGCATTTTCCTTTGTTTTGAGGAGCAGACAGGACTCGAACCTGTGACACACAATCTTGGCGATTTATAGGAACTTTATTTGCCTGCAGCGAAAAGTAATTTTGTTGCTCTACCATCTGAGCTACTGCCCCTGCCGTTATAAAAAAGTTTTCATTAACCCTACCGGCTTTTACACCCGTAAGGTTTAGTTATTAGTTTTCTCAACATCATAGGTTTTACCCTTAAGGTTATATATTAACAATCATGCTTTTCTAAACTTCTTTTTTTTCTTCCACGGGGCGTTTTTCCCTACATCACCTGCCATGATACATCCGTAAGGCATTACCTCATCCAGGACTTCACAAAGCCCGTATTCTTCAATCTGTGCTCTTACGTTTTTAGCACTTTTATAAGCACTTGGCAGTTCGGAAATATCAATTTCATTGGAGAAGAAACGGATATCCAGTCCTTTGGTCTCTTCATCGAAAATCTCTTCAACCGTTTTATGGGCCAGTGATCTTTTATGCTGTGTTCTGCTGAAATTTCTTCCGGCTCCGTGAGGGGCAAACCCCAGATTTCTCTCGTTAGTTTTTCCCTGAACAATCAAAACCGGTTCTGACATATTCAGCGGAATCAGTCTTGGCCCTGTGATATCCGGCATAAACTTATCGTCTAACGGAGTGGCTCCTTTGGCATGATAAAACAGATCACCATCTCTGAAAACGAAGTTATGTTCATTCCAGTATCTATCCTGCTTTTCTGTCCCCAGCTTATTTAAAACTGCATCATGAATATTGGTATGATTTTCCTTCGTCCATGTTCTGATCAGCTGAAGAGCTTCCCAATAGGCCTGCCCTTCTTCCGTATCGAAAGGAATCCATGCATTTTCTCTCAGTGTTTCAGGAGAAATATCCTGTCTGAAACGGTTGGCTACCTTCATTCCTTTATCGTAAAGAGCAGCACCCGGAGCTCTTGAACCGTGATGGGTAACCAGCATGGTATTTCCTGTATTTTTGGATTTTCCGACAAAAAGGAAATGGTTTCCGTCTCCCTGGGTTCCCATATGAGAACGGGCAATGCTGATCAGTTTCTCATCATTTAAGAAGTTGTTTTTTCTGAACGCATCCATCAGTTCCTGAGACATTGGCATCTGTTCACCTCTCGGTCTTCCTCCATACCCGAAATGTGTCACTGAATGGGCTGCATCCAAAACTTCCTTAGGATCGGCATCTCCAAAATCCGTCAGCATTACCGAACAGCAGATATCTGCGCTATGAAATCCCGGGTGGATCGCGTTTTTAGCCACAACCACTCCACCTACCGGAATCAGTCCTTCCGGTCCTGTAGGACAGGCATCAGGCATCAGGGCACCGGTGGTTAAAGTAGGTGTTTTCATCAGGACTTTCATCGTATTGATTACTTTTTCTACGTTATCGGCTTCACTTTCATGCTCAGCTCTGATGTTGATGGTAAAATCTTTCGCTGTATCGTGGAGCGGAATAATATCCGGCTGTCTGAACTGAACCAGATATTCGCTGATCTGAACTTCATCCAGATTATTTTCATTGATATGGGTAATGGCATGTTTAAACCATTTCGCTGGTCTAAATCCTAATTCAATTAAGTGATTTCCGTTAAATTCCATTTGTCTTTTCATTTTGATAGTGCAAAGTAATAACACAAGTGCGCAATATTTCTGCGCAGATAAAAATATTTTAATTATTTTTGTAAAAAAACGGAGAAAGCTTAATTGCTATTTGCCAATCAACAATAAAATTAGAAAAATATGTTACCGGAACAATTAAAAAACAGTCCTGAAACCATTCAGTTCAAAGAAGTTATTGCTTATATTGATGAAAATTACGATTTCACACCAGCTTCTTTTAAAAATGGAAATACCGTCAACGAAGCCGGCCAGAATAACGGTTCGTGCAAAGTTTTCAGTTTTGCAAAGCTTCAGGAATTGTCAAAAGAACAGACGCTTCCGCTTTTTGGAGAATTTTACAGGGAAGATGTCTCAAAAAATCCGGACGGAACGGATCACCAGAACATCAGAAACTTTATGCAATACGGGTGGGAAGGAATTTCCTTCGAAGGAGAAGCATTGAAAGAGAAATAATTTAAACAACCCGAGTTTGAGATAAGAAAATACCTGAAACAATTGTTTTTTAAGGCTTTGTTTATCCTTGCGTTTAGTTTAATCCTTATCACGAATTCAGGTTAAACAGGTCAATGGTGAATTTGCTTCGCAAGTGAATGGTGAATTATTAAAAATATTGACTTGCGAAGCAAAATTCACCTTTCGCTATTCGCTCCCCCTTTCATTCTATCACAAAAAACCACACAACCATGTCATCCAATAAAAATGCCCTCATCCGTTACAAAACATTAGATAAATGTCTTAAGAACAAATACCGAAAATATACGCTGGAAGATCTTATTGATGCGTGCTCTGATGCCCTGTTTGAGTTTGAAGGTAAGGAATCTTATGTAAGCAGGCGGACGGTTCAGCTGGACCTGCAGAATATGCGGAGTGAGAAATTCGGATATGAAGCCCCCATTGAAGTATACGACAGAAAATACTACCGCTACAGCGATCCTGAATACAGCATCCACAATATTTCCGTGAATGAAAGCGATTTGAAAGCAATGAATAACGCGGTTCAGATCCTGAAACAGTTTAAGGATTTCTCCATGTTTAAAGAGATGAACGGGGTCATTCAGAAACTGGAGGATTCCATTCATTCCACCGGACAGAAATCAATCATTCATCTGGATAAAAATGAACAGCTGAAAGGGCTTGAGCATATTGATATTCTCTATGAAAGCATCTCTAACAAAAGGGTGCTCAATATTCTCTACCGCAGCTTTACCGCCCGGGAATCCAGTCATTATGTGGTTCACCCGCAGCTTCTGAAGGAGTTTAATAACAGGTGGTTCCTGATCTGTCAGCATAAAGGTAAAATGTACAATTTAGCCCTGGACAGAATGGAAAAGATTGATGTGGAGGAAAACATCCAGTATATTGATAAAGACCTGGACGGTGATGAATATTTTAAAGATATTGTAGGGGTTACGGTTTCTGAAACGATGGCTCCCAGAAATGTTGTTTTCTTTGTAGATTCTTCCAATGCGCCTTATGTAAAAACAAAACCGCTTCATAAAAGTCAGGAGATTATAAGCGAAACGGAGGATGGCACATTATTTAAGATCTGTGTACAGATTAATTTTGAACTCGAAAGAGTGCTGCTGGGTTTTGGAGAATGTCTGATTGTTCATCAACCTAGAAAGCTGAGGTTAAAGCTTCAGGATAAATTTAGAGCTGGATGTAAAAACTATGAAAATTTAGAAGTTCCTGATGAGGGGTTGATTTAATTCTTTCTACATTTTTAACCACAAAAGGGACAAATTTTTTAAACACTTTAGTTATTTTTAAGTGACAGGATGTCTGAAAAGAAGATCACTTAATTTTCCTTGAAAATCTACGATTTTTATGATGATTAAATTCGTCGGATCAGAATTCCCTCTCCTTGGAGGGCGGCAAATCGAAGATTTGACAGGGTGGTAAAAAATCAGCCTAATGATATCCTCTACAACACCGATCAATCCTACCATTTTTAAAATGGCTCAGAAATTGTATTAATTTATACATTAAAAAAATCTTACTATGAAATCAAGAATATTTAAAGCATTGATTGCCATTATAGCACCTATTGCGATAGAATACATCGTAAAAAAGATATCTCAGAAACTGGATAAAAAACAAGCGGAGAAAGGAAAAGAAACAAAGCAGATTACTGCTTAAAAGTAGAAGTAGTTAGAATTTAATTTTATTGAAAAGAGGCTGTCATTAGTATGTACAGCCTCTTTTTTGTTGAATTGTTTCAAATTAAACTTTCACGGAAAATCTACGCAAAAATACTGCGCACTCCTACTTTTACTTTGCCTTAAAATTGAACATAATGACACCAAAAATACTAGAGAAAATAAAAGAAATAGAGGAAACACGCGGTGTAGAAGTCCTTTTGGCTGTGGAATCAGGAAGCAGAGCATGGGGTTTTGCTTCCCCGGACAGCGATTATGACATACGCTTTATCTACCGACATGAAAAAGACTGGTATCTTTCTCCCTGGGATAAAGACGAAACCATAGAGTTCATGACTGAGGATGATCTGGACGGTTCGGGATGGGACCTCCGGAAAACATTTCATTTGTTATTGAAGTCCAATGCAGCTTTGTTTTATTCTCCTATCGTTTACAAAAAGGACGATAAGTTTGTGGAACTGTTCAGGCCTCTGGCTGATGCCTGTTTTTCTCCAATAGCGGTCTCTTACCACTATCTGAGCATGAGTAAAAAATATCTGGAAGCCTGCAGAAGTGATGAAGTAAAACTGAAAAGCTATTTTTACTGTCTGAGAACTACACTGACCGGAAAATGGATCATAAAAAAAGGAACGGTTCCTCCGGTTTTATTCAGTGAGCTGTTAGTTTTGGTTGATGGTTATACCCGAAAAAAAATAGAAGATCTTATCGCTTTAAAAGCTACCAAAGGAGAATCTTATGAGCACCCGAATGATTGGGAACTTTTTGGGTTTTTGGAGAAGACCGTTTTAGAAAACGAAGAAAAATCGAAAAGCCTTAGAAGTGGGAGGACTGATAAAAGTGAAATGGAAAAGATTTTCAGACACATACTAAAATAAAAAAATGAAAATATTTAACTTTTTTAAAAAGAAGGTCACACCTACTCCAGAACGGAAAGTTAATACTGTACCCAAACTTTCAACTCATCCTTTTCTCAAAAGATGTGAATATTTGAGGGAAGAATATGGATTGATTATTCCGGATGTTTATAAGGACTTTTTTACAAGATACAGTATTGCTGAAACCAATTTCTATTACCGGGTTTTCTGGGAAGAAATGAATCATTATAATTATGAAATTATCTTTTATACAGAGAATTTTATAAGGTATGTCATTAAAAGATATTATGAAACATTTGGAAACCATGCAGATTCTGAATTGCTTCAGGAAATTCTTGAAGAAGGAGAGTGTGAATTTGTTCGTAAAGAGAATAAGTTCAGGGCTGAGCATATTGACCTTTCATTCCTTGATCTGTGCTATGAAGAGCGTGGCAGAAACCAGGACGATCTCATGATTGTACTTGATGTTTACGCTGATTGCGGAGGAGCGGAATATTTGATTCTGAGCAGCGACAAAAAGGGATATTCCGGCGGATGTTATCATGGAATGAGTGAAGATATAGAATATAATGGAAAAACAATAAAATACAGGACTTTAAATCATTACCGGTTGGTGAGTGATGAAATTTTAAAAACAATTTACAATCACTGAAGCCTGTAAAACATTATAATTTATGGTATACAATAAAAAATAATTTGCTAAACAATTTCATCATGACCATCAAAGACCTAAAATCCAACAACCTCATCCTCTTCGAAGCCATCTCCGGAAGCCGCTCTTTCGGGCTGGCCACTGAAAATTCCGACACAGATATCCGTGGCGTATATTATCTCCCAAAGGAAGAATTTTACGGACTGAATTATATACCGCAGATTTCTAACGAGACCAATGATATCACCTATTATGAAATCGGGAGATTTGTAGAGCTGTTACAGAAAAACAACCCTAATATTCTGAAAATGCTGGCAAGTCCGGAAGATTGTATTCTGCAAAAACATCCGCTAATGGATCTTCTCCGCCCGGAAGATTTTTTGTCTAAATTATGTAAAGATACTTTTGCCGGATATGCTGTTTCACAGATCAAAAAGGCTAAAGGACTGAATAAAAAAATCCTTAATCCCATAGAAAAAGAAAGAAAATCCGTTCTCGATTTTTGTTATATTCTTGAAGATCAGGGATCGGTTCCTCTTAAGAAATGGCTTTCAGAAAGCGGAAAGATGCAGGAAAAATGCGGACTGGTCAATATCGGGAATACCAAAGGAATGTACGCCGTGTTTTATGATGAATCCGAAACTTTAGGGTATAAGGGAATGGTCCAGCATGAAGAAGCCAACCAGGTGTCTGTATCCTCCGTTCCGAAGGACGAAAAACCAACAGCCTATCTCTTCTGTAATCTGGATGCCTATTCCACGCACTGCAAAGACTATAAAGAATACTGGAAATGGGTTTCCGAACGTAATGAAGACCGTTATAACGTCAACCAGGAACACGGACAGAATTATGACAGTAAAAACATGATGCACACCATCCGTTTATTGCAGTCCTGCGAGCATATATTCAAAACCAATTCGTTAAATATCCGCGTAGACAACAGAGAGGAATTACTCGATATCAAAGCCGGAAGCTGGTCCTATGAAGCGGTCATGCAAAAAGCAGAAGATCTGATAAAGTCTATAGAACTTCATCACGCAGCTTCTACCCTTCCCGAGTATCCGGACATAAAAAAGACGGAGAAAATCTTAATAGAGATACGCGAAAACTTATACGGTTAAATCTTAATATTCCTGACATTTAAAGTTATCAGGAATATTAAGATTATTTTTTCTTTGAAGCTTTGGCTGTCGAATTATAATCCAGGCATATTTTTATCCAGTATTCAAAGTCATCAGGCTTTTGAAAACCTGCAGGTTCCACATAGCAATAGCCTTTAAGCTGTTTCCCTTTCATGATCATCGGAAGAAAGCCGGTTCTTTCCGAAACTTCCTCTTCCAGATCAGGATGATAACGGCACATGAGATTATCATGGCTCACATTGATGCACATTTTACCATTGACCAAAAATGATAATCCACTGAACATTTTCTTTTCGTTGATCTCAAGATCCGGAAATTCTGAAAGCCGTTCACGGATTCTGTCCGCAAGTTCAATACTGTAAGCCATAAAAATAATTTTATATTTTAAATTTAACTAAAAAGTGGCTACTAAACATATTTTTTCTTTTGAGTTGTCGTCAAATCAAATCATACTATTAATAAGTTTTAACGCCAACATCAGCATTATCTGCCCGATCCGGGAAAAGCATAAACATTCAATTTTGTCACAAAAAAATCCCTCATTTCTGAGGGATTTCATTATAATATAAGATTTAATCTTAAGCTTCAGATGAAGGATTTTGATCTCCGGCAGGTGTTTCCCCTTCCGGTCTTGTATTCTCTTCTCTTCTTGCCGGTCTGTCAGGTCTGCCCTGTCCTTCCGGTCTTCTGTCACCTTGAGGTCTGTCTTGTCCTTCCGGTCTCGGTTTAGATTCAGGTCTTGCAGGTCTTGGTAAAAGAACTTTTCTTGAAAGTTTCATTTTTTTACGGTCATCATAACCCATGAACTTCACTTCTACTTCGTCACCTTCGTTGTAAGGAACTTTGTCCAGACGAGCCCATTCGATTTCAGAAATGTGAAGAAGTCCTTCAGTACCTTTCGCAATCGCTACGAAAGCTCCGAAATCCATTACTTTCACTACTTTTCCTTGGTACACTTCACCTACTACTGGTACAAATGTAATCTCGTTGATTCTGGCGATCGCTGCATTGATTTTTTCTCTGCTTACACCAGAAATCTCAATTCTTCCGATTTCTCCTACTTCTTCAATAGCAATAACAGTATCTGTATCTTTTTGAAGTTGTTGAATGATTTTTCCACCAGGCCCGATCACAGCACCAATGAAATCTTTAGAGATCTCAAGCATTACCATTTTCGGAGCGTGCGGTTTCACATCTTCTCTTGGAGCAGAAATAGTTTCATTTAATTTATCTAAGATATGAAGTCTTCCGTTTCTTGCCTGTAGAAGAGCTTTTTCCATGATATCCATAGAAAGACCCTGGATTTTGATATCCATCTGACAAGCGGTGATACCGTCTGCAGTTCCCGTTACTTTAAAGTCCATATCTCCCAGGTGATCTTCATCTCCTAAGATATCAGAAAGAACAGTGAATTTTCCGGTTTTAACGTCTGTTACCAATCCCATTGCAATACCAGAAACAGGTTTTGCAATCTGAATACCGGCATCCATCAATGCTAAAGTTCCGGCACAAACAGTTGCCATAGAAGATGAACCGTTTGATTCTAAAATATCAGAAACGATACGGATGGTGTAAGGATTCTCTTCAGGAATCATATTTGCCAAAGCTCTCTGAGCCAGGTTTCCATGTCCTACTTCTCTTCTTGAAGTTCCTCTTAAAGGTCTTGCTTCACCAGTTGAGAACGGCGGGAAGTTATAATGTAAGAAAAATCGTTCGTCATAATTTACCATTACGCTGTCTACCATGTTCGCATCTTTCACTGAACCTAACGTTACAGCTGTTAAAGACTGAGTTTCCCCTCTTGTAAAGATGGCAGAACCGTGAGCTCCCGGTAAATAATCAATTTCGCTCCAGATTGGACGAATAGTTTCAGGATCACGACCATCAAGACGGATTTTATCATTCAAAATCATCTGACGCATCGCTTCTTTCTCTACATCGTGGTAATATACTTTAGCGAAAGGGGTTACTCTTTCTAATTCTTCAGCATTATCTACATATTGAGCCAAAAACTCATCCAGAACAGCTTTGAATTTTTCACCTCTTTCTTCTTTTCCTGAAGGAGTTTTCGCTACTTCATATACTTTATCGTATGTTTCTTTCCACACTTTCTCACGGATGGCTTCATCGTGATTTTCGTGGCTGTATTCTCTTTTCGGTAAAGATTTACCTACCTTTTCAGCTAATCTTTCCTGAGCTTCAACCTGTTTTTTGATTTCTACGTGAGCAAACTGGATCGCTTCAAGCATTTCCTGCTCAGAGATTTCTTTCATCTCCCCTTCTACCATTACGATAGAATCTTTAGTTGCTCCCACCATGATATCAAGGTCAGCAATTTTAAGATCTTCAAATTTAGGGTTGATAGAAAGTTCACCGTTGATTCTTACGACTCTTACTTCAGACATTGGTCCGTTGAAAGGAATATCTGTAATAGCAATGGCTGCAGAAGCTGCAAGACCTGCTAAATCATCAGGAATTGACTGTCCGTCATAAGAAATTAATGAAATCATTACCTGAACTTCAGCATGGAAATCTTCAGGGAATAATGGTCTAAGAACTCTGTCTACCAAACGCATGGTCAGGATCTCCTGATCTGATGGTCTGGCTTCTCTTCTAAAAAAGTTTCCAGGAATTTTTCCTCCTGCGTAGAATTTTTCTCTGTAATCTACAGTTAAGGGTAGAAAATCTACTCCGTCTTTTGCTTCTTTGCTGGCTACAACAGTTGCTAAAAGCATTGTTCCGCCCATTTTTACGACTACAGAACCATCAGCCTGTTTTGCTAATTTTCCTGTTTCAATTGTGATTTCTCTGCCGTCTGCAAGAATAATCGTTTCTGTAATTGCTTGAGGTATACTCATAAATTGTTTGTGTTGCACTCCGTATTGAGTGCTTTAATTATTGATATTTCGTCTAAATTTTCGTCTGCAAATATACCATATAATAATGAGATATTAAATTTTCAGTCTCAGAAATACTACTCAGAATCGTAAGATTTCCCCTCCTTTTTTATCAAAGATGTAAAAATTACTGACGGCCTGTTTAACCTGTTCATTATTTCCGGATGATAAAAAATGTTTTTTTTAAAGTAAATTGATTATTAAATCCTGTTGTTTTCGTATTATTGTCTCAAAAAGTGCAAATAAGGCATCAGATACATTTTATCTAAAGAAAAGTCTTCTGAAAGTTGCAGAAAAACAGATCACTGCCTTATATTTGCCATGCTTCTCAAAATATGTATGCAGCAGACGAAACAACTGAAAAGAGCTTAACGGTTCTTTTTCAAATAAATAAATGTTTATGACCAATAAAGAAGTAAAAACACAGAGCAGGAATTACACTATTCCTTTAATTACAATTACTTTGCTCTTTTTTATGTGGGGATTCATTACCTGTATGAATGATATCCTGATCCCCTATCTGAAACAGCTTTTCAAACTCACCTTTTTCGAATCGATGCTGGTACAGTTCTGTTTTTTCGGAGCGTATTTTATTGGTTCACTGATTTATTTTCTGATCTCTATTTCAAAAGGAGATCCTATTAATAAAGCAGGCTACAAGAAGGGGATCATGTTTGGAATTTTTCTGGCTGCCTTTGGATGTGTCTTATTCTATCCGGCAGCAACTTTTTCTTATTATCCTTTATTTCTGGGGGCTTTGTTTATTCTGGGGCTGGGCTTTACTGTGCTTCAGATCACGGCCAACGCATACGTGTCATTACTCGGAAGCGAAGAATCGGCTTCCAGCCGGCTGAATATGACTCAGGCTTTCAACGCCTTCGGAACCACAATTGCGCCGGTGCTGGGAGGCCATCTTATCTTTGAATTTTTCTCAGCTCCCGACGGTTCTTTCAGTGCTGTGGCCACAAGAATTCCTTACCTGATCTTTGCAGGAATCCTGTTATTGGTTGCATTATTAATTTCGAGGGTACAACTGCCTTCTTTCCAGACCCAGGAAGAAGAGATCGTAAAAGGATGGGGTGCTCTTCAGTTCAGCCATCTGAAATTCGGAGTTTTTGCTATGTTCTGCTATGTAGGCGGAGAAGTGGCGGTGGGAAGCTTCATCATCAGCTTTCTGGAGCAGCCTCAAATCATGGGTTTTAATGAAATCATCAGCAAAAATTATCTTGCACTTTATTGGGGTGGCGCAATGATCGGACGTTTTCTCGGCGCTATTTCTTTGAACCAGTCGTTGAGCCAGGGTAAAAAGGCTGTATATATGCTGGGTGCGGCTGCAGCTGTTTTCTTAGTTATTTTCAGTATCGTAGACCTAAGCTTTGCACAGGTCAGCTTTTTCCTTGTATTTATTGTACTTAATTTTATTGCTTTCTTCATCGGTAAAGCAGCTCCGGCAAGAACATTATCTATTTTCGCAGCAGTAAATGTTGTCCTTCTTATTTCTGCGATGGTTAATCACGGTGAACTGGCGATGTACAGCATTCTGGGAATCGGGATCTTTAACTCTATTATGTTTTCCAATATTTATACTCTGGCCATTTCAGGTTTGGGTAAATATACCAGCCAGGGATCTTCTTTAGTGGTCATGGCTATATTGGGAGGGGCTATCGTTCCTATTTTCCAGGGATATCTTGCTGATCAGCTGGGAGTACAGCATTCATTTATCATTCCGCTATTCTGTTATCTGGTAATTCTTATCTTTGGAGCATACTGCAGTAAGTATTTAGGGCATGTGGAAAGCACTGAAGCAAAATCCGGACACTAGTAAACTATTTTTATACAAAATTTAACTTAATAATTAAAGTGAGATGTTTAAACGTCTCACTTTTGTTTTTAAATCTAATGTAGAGAGTAACTTTTATAGTGAGCAGCATACTTATCAGGCAATCAACACCTTTATTCTTATGAAAATTCAATTACAGCTGGAATATTTTGCCTTTTTATTACTGGGACTATTTGCTTTTAGCCAGACAGAGCTTTCCTGGTGGTGGTTTGCCGGATTATTCCTGGCTCCGGACATTTCCATGCTGGGGTATGTCTTCAATAATAAAGCAGGAGCATTTTTCTACAACTTATTTCATCACCTTGGATTGGCCGTCATCATATACCTTGCCGGAACTTTCCTTTCTCTTCCCTATCTTCAGATGGTGGGTGCCATAGTGTTTGCCCATTCAGCATTCGACAGGATACTGGGCTATGGATTGAAATATCCCGACAGTTTTCAGAATACACATTTGGGGAGAATTGGAAAAGATAAAAAAGTGGGAACATAAAAAAAGCAACCTCTTTCGAAGTTGCTTTTATTTGAAAATCTCTGTAGATTATTTTCTTAAACCTAGTTCAGCGATAATAGCTCTGTATCTTGTAATATCTTTTTTCTTAAGATAATCCAATAAGCTTTTTCTCTTACCTACCAATTTCACTAGAGATCTCTCTGTGTTGAAATCGTGACGGTTAGCCTTTAAATGCTGAGATAAGTGGTTGATTCTGAAAGTGAAAAGAGCTACTTGTCCTTCAGCACTTCCTGTGTCCTGTGCAGATTTTCCATGTTTTGCGAAAATTTCTGCTTTTTTTTCTGTTGTTAAGTACATTCCAATATTGTTTAATGATTATTATGTAACGGGTGCAAAATTAAGACTATTTTTTGATTCTGCAAACATTATCGATTTCATTTATTGATTTTGATAGAAAAAAATGTTAAAAATTTCTTAATAAATTGTATGTCATCCGGTGAAAAGGCAGTAATTTTGCATACGAATTACACAATGAGAAAATTTATATTTTTTACAGCTGTCGGAACTTTTTTACTGGTTGGTTTTATTTCGGTAAAAGCACAGAAAAATGCCGACAACAAGACAAAAAAAATCCTATACTTCAATCCCGAGGTAGAACCGGATATTGAGGAAATCAAAGAACCTACAAATCTTGCTTTTTTCAGTGCCGTTTCCGATAATTTCAGCGGAAGGAAAAATAAAATACTCAGAGCTGAAGTGCAGATTCCTTTCGACAGTATTGAAAAACAAACCATCACGGATTACTGTGTCAATAACGATGCTGATTTCGCCGTTGTTCCCAAAGTAAGATATTTCAAGGTAGGAATAGGTAAATATGTATTTTCCAATCAGGTTGTAGTAAGCATGAAACTTTTTGATGCAGGAGGAAATCTGGTCACGGAAACCGATTATGATACTTACCGGAAAAATATGCGTCTTTTAGGTTCCACCGAAAATTCTATTAAAATAGGAACAGACGGAGCGATCAAGGGGATTTTGAAAAAACTCAGAAAACTTAAATCCGGGGCTGGAGCAGAGCTTTAAAAGTCAATGGGCAATTGTTACTGTTAAAAAATTCACTCATTGACAATTCACTATTCACGAATCATTATCAACACTATTTTTAATTGTCCATAGTTAACTGTTGATAAACTGACAATTCACAATTGACTATCCCATAATTCACTTCCCCAAAATTTTTTTCTATCTACGCTTTTTTGATAAATTCGGGAAACACCCAGAACAATCTGATTACTAGATAAATATTTTCACCAAGTAATGAATAATTAAATATTTTTTATTATTTTAGTGCTACAAATTAAAACTAAAATAATATGAAAAATTTAAAGAAACTCAACAGAGAGCAACAGAGACAGATCAATGGCGGAGCCATCACTAAATGCAGCCTTACCAACCCATGCAGTATCGGATGGTGCTGTGATGGTGCCTGTAAAGAATATGCCTGCATAGAGTTCTAATACAGATTTTTATTAATGATTAAAAGAATTATTGATATGAAAAATCTAAAGAAATTAAACAGAGAGCAGCAAAGCCAGATCAATGGCGGGACTATCGCAAGATGCAGTTTAACCAGACCATGCACCGTTGGATGGTGTTGTGATGGAGTATGTAGCCCACAAGCATGTATTGAATTCTAAGAGTCTTATCTTTTATTGAACTAAAAAATATTTACCATGAAAAATTTAAAGAAACTCAACAGAGAACAACAAAGAAAAATCAACGGGGGAGCTATTGAAAGATGCAGCGCAACCAGACCATGTTTCATTGGTTTCTGCTGCTGGGGCGTTTGTATGGAATATGACTGTATTGAAGAATAAATCAGTTTTTTACTTAATACAAAATATCCATGAAAAATCTAAAAAAACTCACCAGGAAACAGCAGCAGCAAATCAACGGTGGCCAATTGATCAGAAAATGTCAGGACCACAGCCAGTGTAGATTCGGGGAATGCTGTGACGGAGGTATGTGTATGCCTTCTCCTTACCCTTTATGCGGACCTATTCTTGAATAATATAGGTATTTATGAATTAAATTTAATTTTTGAACATCCGCTCCGGCGGGTGTTTTTTATTTCCAAAAAGATGTTCTGCTTTATTTTAATGTTTTATTAATCTTAATTTTTCGTCTTTCCTTCATAGTCTTAAATTTTTGAATTATTTTTGCATATCCAAAAAATTCACGTTTTGAATTCCAGAGACGAACTTATCTTTAATCCTGCCGATATCGCCGAAACTCTTAGCAATCTTCCTGCTGATGAGAGGCTTTTGGCATTTTTAAAAGTTCCGAAGGAATATAAAGCAGAAGTTTTTTCTCATCTTGATCCTGATTTCCAGGAAGAAACCATCCGAAGTATCGGAAGTGAAGAAGTTTCTGAAATCCTGAACGGAATGACTCCGGATGACAGAACCTCCCTTTTTGAGGACTTTCCGGATGAACTGATCAAGTATTCCATCAATCATCTTAATCCTCAGGAAAGAAGGATTGCCCTGAAGCTCCTTGGCTACAACTCAGATTCTATTGCCCGTCTGATGACTCCCTACTACATCCAGATCCGTAAAGAATGGACGGTAAAAAGATGTCTTCAGCAGATCAAAAAAGTCGGAAAAAGAGTGGAAACCATGAACCATCTTTATGTAGTGGATGAAAGGAACCGCCTGATTGATGATATTGCTTTAGGAAGCCTTCTGCTGGCAGAAGAAGATACTTTGATCTCGGATATGACCGACAATCATTTTGTAGCAATAATGACAACCACTTCCAAGGAGGATGCGGTAACTTATTTTGAAAAATATGACCGGACTGCCCTTCCCATCATTACGGAGGCCGGTGTCCTTGTAGGCATTGTAACTATTGATGATATCCTTGACCAGATTGAACAGCAGAATACGGAAGATATTCAGAAATTCGGGGGGCTTGAAGCATTAGATGATCCTTATACGCAGACTTCACTGATGGAAATGATCAAAAAGAGGGGTACGTGGCTGATTATTCTTTTCTTTTCGGAAATGCTGACTGCTTCAGCAATGGGCTTTTTTGAAGATGAAATTCAGAAAGCCGTTGTACTTGCTTTATTTGTACCTTTAATTATTTCCAGTGGAGGAAATTCCGGTTCCCAGGCAGCAACCCTTATTATCCGGGCTATGGCTCTCCAGGAAATCGGGCTGAAAGACTGGTGGTATGTGATGAAAAAAGAGATCTTTACCGGGCTCGCTCTGGGCAGTATTCTTGGTGTTATCGGATTTTTAAGGATTATGGTGTGGCATGAAGCAGGATTTTTCGATTACGGAATGTACTGGCCTTATGTGGGCCTGAGTGTAGGAGTTTCTCTTGTGATGATCGTACTTTGGGGAACGATTTCAGGATCCATGGTTCCTTTTATCCTGAAAAAACTGAATCTCGACCCTGCTACTTCTTCCGCGCCTTTTGTGGCTACTCTGGTAGATGTTACCGGACTTATTATCTATTTTTCCGTAGCCGGACTTTTTCTGACAGGAAAACTTTTGTAATTTAGGCAGACAAAGTCTGAATATGAAAGTTGTTTCACTAGTCCCATCTATCACAGAGGCGTTATTTGATCTTGGTCTTACTGAAAATGAAGTTATCGGCAGGACAAAATTCTGCATCCACCCTGAAAACAAAGTAAAAAATGTTCCGGTTATCGGCGGAACAAAAAACATCAATATTGATAAAATCAGGGCATTGCAGCCGGATCTTATTCTGGCCAACAAAGAGGAAAATACCAAAGAGCAGGTGGAAGCACTGATGAACGATTTTAAAGTTATCGTAACCAATGTGGAAACTATTGAAGACAATTATTATCTTCTTAAAACACTCGGAAATCTCTTCAATAAAGAAGAAAGAGCACAGCAGTTCAATCTTAAGATCTATGAGGTTGTAGAGCAGGCAAAACTTGATTCAACGGTAAAAGCAGCTTACCTCATCTGGAAAAATCCTTATATGACCATCGGTTCGGATACTTTTATCCACAGAATCCTATCAGAGATTGGTTTTGAAAACATTTTTAAGAACAGGACCCGTTATCCTGAGATTCAAATGGAAGAGCTTGCTGAAGCAGATGTTATTATGCTTTCTTCGGAACCTTTCCCCTTCAAAGAAAAACATATTGAGGAAATGAAGGCTTTTTATCCTGACAAAAAGATCATGATCGTGGATGGAGAGGCGTTTTCCTGGTATGGAACACATATCGCAAAGTGCGGGGATTATTTTAAAGAATTCTTAGCTGAAATTCATACGATGCAGCGTTAATTTTTTTTAACTACAAAAGAAGCAAAAGTTTTTAAACACTTAAGTTTTTATAAGTTGTCATAAAGGCTGCATGGAAAAACAACTTAAGTTCTTTGAAAATCTTGGATTCATACTGGCGGATATTCGTCTGAGGGATCAAAATTCCCCTCCTCCGGACTATCGTGTGGACACAATTTATTCCTAGTTTTATACGTTTATCATTATTTAGCATGATTACAAGAAATTTCAGGGAATTAGCCGATAAACGCTTACTTAAACGGGGTAATAAAATTTTAGATGATTTATTTTCCAAAAGCGTTCATTCGATTCGTCGTTTAAGTGATGACGAAGCTTCCGCCAAGGGGTATTATCGTTTTCTTCAGAATGATCGTGTCAGTGAATATGACCTGATCCGCAATATGTCTTATAATTGCATTGAAGCCTGTCAAGGCAAATATGTGATCTGCATTCAGGACACTACTGAAATTAATCTTTATAGTCATAAAGGGAGAATAAAAAAAGACCACTTTATTGGCACGACCACCTCTAAAAAGGATCTGGGTCTGGGTTTCTATATCCATCCGTCGGTTGTTCTTGATGCTTCCGAGTACACCATATGGCTTTGCTACTGTTAAGCTATGGAGTCGTTCGCAAAATTTTGCGAATAAACATGAAAGAAACTATCGTGAGCTTCCTATCGAAGAAAAAGAATCCTACAAATGGATCGAGGTATCTGAGCAAACCATCTCTGTTTTGAAGGCGCAAGTTCCGGGAATGCTTATTGTACAGGATCAGGAGGGTGATATTTATGAGCAGTTTGCCAGGATTCCACAAGAAGGTGTAGATTTATTGGTCAGGGCAAGGGCAGACCGTTCACTTCCAGATGAGACAAAATTATTTTCCAGCATCGACAAGGAGCAGGTACCCACTGTTTATTCGGTTTTTATTGATGCCAGAAATGGTAGAAAAAAGAGAACAGCCAAGGTAGAAGTCCGCTATAAACAAGTAGAAATAAAGAGCCCTAAAAGAATAAATGAAAATACGCCTAAAAGCTTAAAAATATATTTTATAGAAGCCAGGGAAGTTGAATATGAAGGCAGCGATGCGGTCTGCTGGCGTTTGTTAACTACCCTATCCATAGATAATATGGAGATGGCCATGAGCTGTATCGAATGGTATAGCTGGCGTTGGAGAATCGAAGAGATATTTAAAATTCTGAAAAAGGAAGGCTATGACATTGAATCCTCAGAACTGGAATACGCTTCTTCGATCCGAAAACAAAGCTTAATGATTATGGAAGTTACCATTAAGCTGTTTTTAATGCGCCTTGCCTATGCTGAGCCTGAGATAGAAATTGCTCCCGACTCCTGTTTTCATCCTGAAGAGCAGCAGCTGATGGAAGAATACATGAAAAATCTGGAAGGCAGTACCCAAAAGCAAAAAAATAATTATTCAAAGACGGATCTTAAAAGATACGTGTGGGTCATTGCCCGCTTGGGAGGATGGAAAGGATACGAAAGCAACAGACATCCGGGTATTACAACCCTGTGGATTGGACTCAAATGCTTTAAAGATATAGCCAAAGCTTACAAAATCTTTAAAGATGTGTCCACACGATAGTCCTCCGGAGGGGTGGCAAAAATTCAAAGAATTTTTGACGGGGTGGTCAACATATTCCTCAACAATCTCTTGAACCAATTGGTGGCTTCGGGAGCCTCAGTCACCAATTGAATTTAAATGTACAAAAAAAGCTCCGATTAAACCGGAGCTGATGTTATATTTCGAAATCAAATTTCAATTATAAAATCTTGGATACTTCATTACAAAGCCATTCCAAAAGTTCACGGTCCTCGGCTGTAAACGGATCTACAGTATGGGAATCGATATCGATCTGACCCACATTCTGACCGTCTTTGAAAATCGGAACTACGATCTCTGCTTTTGTATCGATAGAGCAGCTTAGATAATTACTTTCCTGGTGAACATCCGGAACTACGAATGTTTCATTGGAAACAGCAACCTGTCCGCAGATCCCTTTTCCGTAAGGAATGATAATATGATCAGTAGGTGCCCCAACATAAGGACCTAATTTCAGTTCATCCTTATCTCCGTTTTTAAAGTAGAATCCTGTCCAGTTGAAGTAAGAGATTTCCTGGTCCAGCAGGTGGCATACCTTCTGAAGCTTTTCTTCTGTATTGTGTTTCGGACTTTCAAGAATGGAAGAAAGTCTTTTCTTTATTTCTGACATTTTATTTTGTTTTAGGAGAATTGTTTGAAGGAAAGCTCTTCTTTATAGCCGAACATTCCGCGTTCTTTTATCATTTCTGCCACACCTTCAGGAACCTGGTTTTCCCAGCCTTTAATGCAGCATGCAATTTTTCTTAATATTTCTCGGGAATAAATTTCCAGGAACTCCGGATTGTGATTGGTAATATCTACAATACGGTTGTTGTGCTTGAAATATTTGTAAAGCTCTTTTAAGTTTTCTTCTACTTTAAGATTTGAAGAATCCAGCAATTCATGAGTTTCAGGATCTTTGTAAGGATAAAGATACACCCTCATTCCGTTCCTGAAGAACTTTCCGAATGCTTCCAGAATTCCACCCGAAAGGTCTTTATAATATTTCTCATCAAATACCATCAGAAGGTTATTCACACCCATGGCAACACCGATGTCCCCGCTTGTATAGGATGCAAAATAATCGATTAGTCTGTAGTATTCCGAGAAGTTGGAAATAATAACGGTATAGCCCAGTTTACCGAGAATATCCACCCTGTCCATAAAATCTCTCTCATCAATATCTCCATCCGCCCTAAGGTTTGAAATAGTGATCTCAATAAGCACTTCTGTTTCTTCATGGGTACAGGTTGCGTCTTTCTGGAACATCTCAAGACCGTTTTTAAGCATATCGATATTCACCTTCGTTACGGGTCTGAAACTTCCTCTTACCGCAAATATATTTTTCTTGTATAAAACATCGGCAGGCAGCATATTGCTTCCCTGGGAATTGAAAATCACCGCATCTGTCATTCCATGCTTCACAAGCTGCAGCGACATGAGTCTGTTGTCAACATAGTCAAAAGCAGGACCGCTGAAATCGATCATATCAATTTCAAGACCGTCTTTTGCTATATCATCGTATAAAGATTCGATTAAATTTCTGGGATTATCGTAGTAATGGAAAGCTCCGAAAATAAGGTTTACTCCAAGGTTTCCTAAAGTTTCCTGCTGTAGCGTAGCATCGTTTTCCTTAAATTTTACGTGAATCACGATCTCATTGTAATCCTCGTTTTCCTTTGTCTGGAAACGGATTCCTACCCATCCGTGGCCTTTAAGCGTTTTGTCGAAATTAATGGTAGTTACCGTATTTGCATAAGAGAAAAATTTTCTGTTGGGATTGTTTTCCCTTGAAATTCTTTCTTCAATTAACGCAACTTCATACCGGAGCATTTTACGAAGTCTGTTTTGAGTAACATACCTGTTTTTTGCTTCTTTTCCGTAAATGGCATCACTAAAATCTTTGTCGTAAGCAGACATCGCCTTAGCAATTGTACCGGAAGCCCCTCCTGCTCTAAAAAAGTGACGAACAGTCTCCTGCCCTGCTCCAATCTCTGCGAAAGTACCATAAATAGTAGGATCTAGATTAATTGTTAATGCTTTTTGTTTAGGAGTTAGTTTCTGATACATTAGGACGTGAAATTTTTCGTAAATTTACCAAAATTAAACCAACCTCAAAAGAAAATGAAGTTGAAATTTTTAGGAACCGGTACTTCCCAGGGTGTGCCCGTTATAGGCTGTACATGCGAAGTATGTACTTCCAAAAATCCCAAAGACAGGCGTTTCCGCTCCTCAGTAATGATTACTACTGAGGAAAGTAAAAAAATACTGATCGACTGCGGACCGGATTTCAGGGAACAGATGCTTCTCAACCACGAAAATACTGTAGATATTGTTCTTCTTACCCATGAACACAATGACCATGTGATTGGGCTTGATGATATGCGTCCGCTGATCTTTAAAAGCGGAAAAAATATGCCGATTTACTGCTATCAACGGGTTGGACATGAGATTAAAAACCGTTTTCCTTACGCCTTCGCTGATATAAGATATCCGGGAGCGCCGGCTTTTGATCTTCATGAAATTGAAAAAAAACCTTTCCAGGTTTTAGATACTGAAATCACGCCTGTGGAAGTGATACACTATGAAATTACGGTCTTTGGCTATAAATTTAAAAACCTGGCCTATATTACCGATGCCAATTTTATTTCGGATACAGAAAAGGAGAAACTGCAGAATCTCGATGTTCTTGTTCTAAACTGCATCAGAAAATTCGATCCACATCCTGCCCATTTTATTCTTCCTGACGTTATTGCCCTATTCAAGGAGCTTAAGCCTAAAAAATTATTTTTAACACACATCAGCCACCACCTCGGTCTGCATGATATTGAAGATAAGGATCTTCCGGAAGGAATGCATCTGGCCTATGATGGTTTGGAGATAGAATTTTAAAATTTTTCCCTTAAAAGCTTTTGAACATTAAAAAAAGTTTCTATATTTGCACACCAATTTAACACTTGCCCAGGTGGCGGAATTGGTAGACGCGCTGGTCTCAAACACCAGTTCTTAGGAGTACCGGTTCGATCCCGGTCCTGGGTACACAAAACCTCTGAAATCTTTTGATTTCAGAGGTTTTTTATTAAGTTTAATATAAATTCTTTCGACAGTTACCATTTTATTTTCGGCAGTACTTTTTTTATTTCTTTTGCAATATTATTTCCTGTTTTTCCCAGCTCGTTTCCAACATTGGTAAAGACCTTTACCGCTTCATGGTTTTTGCCCGGACCATACTGAATGTCGTGGACTGTATTGTTCCATGTTTTTACGATGTCATTATTAGGACCAAACTGATTCTGCAGCTCAGAACCGATTTTATTCAAACCTTTTACAATGTCATTATTTTTCCCAAAGCAACCGGAGTCACCTCCCACACCAATGGTAAGGCATTTATCCAGTTCCCGGGACATCAGCTGTCCACCGGCACAACCGGCAAAAACATAAGGCTGTCCGCCTGACGTTACAGCACACTGCACTACAATCTGAGATTCTGTATTCATATTCAGCTTGCTTGCTCCATAGCACATGGCTGTATTCATAAAGTTTACCTGTCCAAAACTGCCCTGTTGCTGCACACAGGAAAGAAGTTTCTGAAGCTCAGGATCCGAAGATTCACCTGCCAGACATAACGGATATTTACTATAGTCATTTCCATACTGCTTATAACATTTTAGCAGAGATGCAGATATCCTTCTTTCATTAGTACCTCCCATAGTTCCGACCAGGCATAAAGACTGTTCTTCCGATGTTGAAGCATTTTTAACACAGTTATAAATTTCATTCTCTTTTTTTCCAGCCATATTTTCGATCATGCAGTCGCCAAACTTTTGTCTGTCCAGTGCACCATTAAAACCCACTGACCGGTCGTAGCAGCTTTTAGCGGCCTGCTCGTTTGTGATCATCAGGTCACCATACGGTTTGTTGAGGTCTATAATCTGATCCGGTAGAGGCTGAAAACCGTTCGCTGTCTGAATACCTACATTAGGATTGTATACCGGCGGAACATACGTAACCATCGGATTTGGTGGTGGCTGAATGTCTGAATATCCAATGATCCGCGCTCCCTGAATATAATCAATCTCAATAACGTTCCTGTTGTAATCCAGGAAAAAAGCTTTTTGGTGCGGATTGGCAGCCGGCAGCCTTAAATACATCATTCCGGACGGATCACGGTACGCCATTCCTCTATTCATGGGATTGCCATCCTGCACCATCATCCCGTCACTATACAAAACAAAGCTCTGCTGATGTGCCTGATCATAAATACGGCCCACAGGAGCCGGAGGTTGCGAATAGAGACTGGTAAACAGAACGAGCAGGAAAAACTCACAACAGTCTTCAAATTTTTTAAATGTAGTGTTTTCATGATAATTTTGTTTTTATTAGCAGTAATTACGTACAAACTCAGATTTCCACAGTAGGGTTTCCGGACACAATGCCCTGGTTCACTGTTTTATCACTTATTAATTCCAGAGTAAAACTGGTGATAAAAACAAAATAAGTCAATTACACTTTTGGGTAATATTTCCTACACATCAAGATTAAATAATCAAAAAATCCTACCCTTAAGAAAACTTCTAAGGATAGGATTCACACCTAAATAATAAAAATTACCTCAGACAATAAACAGACCTGCAATTGCCTGAGCCTCACTTCCTGTTAAAATTTCATCATAAGCCGCAGATCCTGCAGCTGCTCCAAAAGCAGTACCGGTATTGAACCCGGCCTGATTCACATTTTCTTCTCCGGCATAAACAGCATGGGTAGCAGCAGGCATATTTCCTCCGTCGGCCAGCTCTATCCAGCCTTTATTGGCTCTCATTCTTCTCACCTGCGAAGCGTGTCTGGCTTCCACCGAGTGTATCTGTAACGCAGCCTGTAAAACAGCCTTATTAGCCATTACATTTCCGGCCTGTCCCTTATAAGCACGAACTCCTGTATCTTCAAAAGCCTGCGCCAAAACAAGGAATTGATTATAATCTGTAAAAGGCATAAAAGCTCCTCCTGCTGTAAAATCAAAAGTGGGTTTAGGCCCCGGAGTCTCTCCCAGGGAAGTTAATGTACTTTTCAGGAATATAACATGAGCCGATTCATGTTTTGAGATCTGCATGAAAACGGGACGGTCTGCATTGGGAATTAATCCGGGTGCGGCCAGCCCCATTGCATAATATTCATTTTCCAGATATTCAAGGACTAATGCCAGCTGTAAGGCATCCGTCAAAGCACTTTTAAAAAAAGTTGCAGATGCTGTCCTATCTAAAGTTTCTGCTTTGGCAGGAGTGGCCATTACGGCTCCCAATCCCAGAGGAATAGAGGCTACCGCTGCTTTTTTACCCAATGTTGAAATATTGGTAATCGTTTCTAATCTTGTAGCTTCCTTCGTAAAAAAATTATCATTAGAAAGCTTATCTAGTAATTTAAGAATGTTCATAATTGTAGATTTTGAAAATGAATAATTAGCTGATTCCTCTTTCTTTCCATGTGAAAGGTGTTTTTATAAAACCTCCCGCTGCCATGACAATATCTTTAGGCTCCTTGGCAAGATCCAGCCCATTGGCATCTATGACATCATCACCTGAAAAATCTGTAGATCCGGGATTAATAATATTCCTGATCGCTGAAGCGTGCCTTGCTTCCACAGAAACTATTTTCCCGGCAATCACTAAATAAGCCGGATTGGTAATGTATTTACCGGCACCGTTATATGCTGCTACTCCGGTATCTTCCAGAGCTTTCGCTGTTGCCAGAACAGAATTTCTGTCGTTGAAATTCACATTGGGGTACTGAAATTCAAGTTTGGGTAAAACATTCGTTGTCGCACCGGTTATAGCCGCTTTGAAAAAATCACGGTGGATAACCTCATGGTGATAAAGATCTGTGAAGATTTCTTTTTCAACACTTGAAATTCCCGAGTAAAAGTTATTGACCACTTTCGTATAAAAATCAGCCTCCAGCTGCTCCAATGCATACGCATAATTCAAAACTCCGACATCTCCGGCACCAAGGTCAAAAACCTGACCGTTGCCTGGGAATTCAAAATCATCGTCATCACAACCAATCAGCGTAAGTCCTGCCATTGCCAGTCCTATACCGCCCAGTTTTAAAAAATTTCTTCTGCCTGTATCCAGAGTTGCCCCCTGGTTAGAAACATTAATCGTTTTTTTCATAATATTATAGGTTTAAGTGTTTTATGATTCTTAAAGAGAAAAAAACAGCATAAAAAATTATGCTGTTTGAAAACTAAAACATTACGGCATCAACACCGTATCAATCACATGGATCACACCATTTGACTGGTTCACATCAGCTATCGTCACTTTTGCACTATTTCCTTTAGCATCCTGTACATACAGATCTTTTCCTTTTGTCCAGAAGGTCAGCTCTTCCCCTTCCACAGTTTTCATCATACTTTTACCTTTTCCGGATTTCACTGCGGCCCAGATGTCTTTAGCACTGTATTTTCCGGCCAGCACGTGATAGGTTAAAATCTTGGTAAGCATCTCTTTGTTTTCAGGCTTTACCAGAGTTTCCACCGTTCCTTTCGGAAGTTTCGCAAAGGCCGCATCCGTAGGGGCAAGCACCGTAAAAGGTCCTGCTCCCTGCAAAGTTTCCACAAGACCCGCTGCTTTTACTGCGGCAACCAAAGTCTTATGGTCTTTAGAATTGAGCGCATTTTCAATAATATTTTTAGATGGATACATAAGCGCTCCGCCCACCATTACTGTTTTTTCTTTCATCATCTGTGCAGTTACCTTCCCACTGAATACGAATGATAAAGCGATCATTCCTAAAACTGCGATTTTTGAGTTTGTGTTCATTTTGTTGTTTTTTTAGTTAGTATCTATTTGAATTGTGTTCTTAGAGTCATTTACGAGGTAGTTTTTATTTTGGATTTAAAAAAATTGATTTTTTATTAAAAATTTTAAAATCTGTCATTTTCTTTTAGCATCCAGAATAAAATCAAGACATATGAAATTCATGCGACAACTTTTAAAAAGGGTAAGAGTTGTTTTCACGATATACTTTTCATATTTGATCATTTTAAATAAATTATTTAAAAACATTTACGATTTAAAAGATTTTCCGGATGTTGTCTGTAGTATATTTTATTTTATTACATTTGGAATGAAAATCATACACTATTAAAACAACCTATTCGGAAGAAGAGCTTATCGTTTTACTGAAAGAAAAAAACGAATCGGGCTTTCATTATTTGTACGATCATTATGCAGGAGCCCTGTATGGTGTGGTTCTCCGGATCGTTCAGTCAAAAGAATATACTGAAGAAATCATCCAGGATGTTTTTGTTAAGATCTGGAATGCTGTTCATCAGTATGATCCGTCAAAAGGAAGATTTTATACGTGGATGATTAATATTGCAAGAAACACGGCTATAGATTATTTAAAATCGAAAGGTTTTCAGAATGAACTTAAAAACCAGCCGCTTCCGGATTTCGTATATAACTCTGCAGAACTTTCAACGACTAATAATTCATCCGATTTTATTGGGTTTAATAATGTACTGAAAGGTCTGGAAGTTGATAAGCAGGAACTTATCGACTTAGCATACTACCAGGGCTACACGCAGAACGAAATATCGGAAAAGCTAAAGATACCCCTTGGAACGGTGAAAACCAAAATGCGGAACGCGCTGATGAAATTAAAGGATTTGCTAAAAGATTATCAATAAATTGAACACTAAAGAATACATATCATCCGGAATTATAGAATCTTATATTCTAGGTCTTGCTTCTCCTGAGGAGGCAGGGATTTTGGAGTGTGTGATGAAAAACAATGCTGAAGTAAAAGCGGCTTTTGAAGAAGCGCAAAAAACTTTGGAAGATTTGGCGACAAGCCAGGCCGTGGCACCGCCAGCCGGTTTAAAATCTAAGATCTGGAATAAGATCCAGCAGGAACAGACTACTGAAGAAGTACAGCCTGCGGTTATTAGGGATATTCCCGCTGCGAAACCTCAGCAGGATATTAAACTTCAACAGGACACTAAGCCTCAAAGTACAGGCAGCTGGAAAACCTATGCGGTTGCCGCTTCTGTATTATTTCTGGTTAGTGCTGCCGGAAATCTTTTCTGGTTGAACGATCAGTCTAAAACGAAAGAGGAAATTGCTAAAATGAAGACCGAGAAAAAAGCTCAGGATCTCGCCATGCAAAAAATGAATCAGAAAATGGATATGTTTTCCAATCCTGATCTACAGATGGTCATGCTGAAGGGTGTAGAAAAACATACGGACTCCAAAGCAATGGTTTTCTGGGACAAAAAAACAAAAGAAGTCTACCTCAATGCTGAAAGCTTACCAAAAGCTCCGGAAGGAATGCAGTACCAGCTTTGGGCAATTGCAGACGGAAAACCGGTAAGTGCCGGAATGTACACTGAAGAAAAAGACAGTAAAACAGCTCTTGCCAATATTCCGAAAGCACAGGCCTTCGCCATAACCCTTGAAAAACAGGGAGGCAGTACAGTTCCTACAATGGAAAATATGTATGTAATGGGTGAAATCTAAGACCTGTATTATTCTGAATAAATACAGAAATTAATTATCTTGCCTTTTATTGATCTTCAGTTCTCTTTCTACTTCATCTACGCTTGGCAAAGGAAGATCGTAGCTTTCTGCAATATATTTCAGAACTTCTTCTTCTGTTTTCTCATTTATTTTCCTAATGAAAAGGTGATTGGTAGCTTTCAGAAAAACAATAAGCTCACCTGATGTCTGCTTCTTGCCGAATACCGTCTTTTCGATGACAGCCCTCTTATCATCATTTACAATAAGATCAGTAAAAGAAGTATTCATGAGAACAGTCTGGAAAAATGATTCTGCAGGCAGAAATGTATGGAGATAATAATCCTCGAAATTCATCACTCTTTTATTATTGGAGAGAAAAGCGCAGGTATCTCTGGTAAAAATAACCCATTTCCCCCCGATGTAGGGCGTAACTCCTTTCATAAATTCTCTTTTATATATAAGGGACGAGATCTTATAGGACAGTTCCGTGAAATGATTCTGTATTCTCTTAAGAGTATCCGGACGGTAAAATTTCTGATCGTAATAAAAAAGATAATTCCTTCCGTTGTTGGCTGTAAGAAATTTCCGGATGATATTCTGTGATTTCAAAGGATAATCTTCACCGCTCAGATTAACAAAATAATCCCATTCCTGGCTGACATTAAGAAGAAATTCCATGGCATCAAGCTCGATCTGGATCATACTGAATCCTCCGGAAACAATATTGATGCTTTCCAGGATATAGACGTTGGGAAACTTGGTGAGAAACATCTGAATCTCATCAGTAAACTCTTCCTTCGCTTTACGGTCGATATGAATAAGATAAAACTGATCTCTCGTATAGATCTTCTGAAACATCGCTTTGAATACTTCTGGCTTATGATGAACCATAATGAAGTACGCAATTCTTACATGCTGGCTTGAATTAGACTCTAAGGTTTGGGGCTGGGGGCTGGTTGTAGGAACAGAAGTCTGCATAAGTACGGATTTAAAAATCATCCGCTGGGGCAAACAATTCAGTTAACGTGCGAAAGCTACGAATAAATTTTTGATAATCAATTATTTAAACCAACCATTATTCAGTTTATTTATTGTATTTTTGCAATGCATTTATAAAAACAGGCCACTGCCTTTTGCTATTCTGTAACAGTTTAAAATCTTCATTTTTTCTCTTTCAGTTTGCTTTTTCAGCTGCCCAATTAAAACTTATTTTTAAAATAATTTTTAATACTGCTTCCCCGGTTTTCAGGTTAAAGTAGTTATAAAGCTCAGAGCAGCATGGATTTATAAAATCCTGTCCCTGAGAATGAGAACGATATGATATTGCAAAACTCTGTAAATATATTCCCAACTGAATTTATTGTCAAAGTTAGTGCAAAGTAAAATAATAATTAAAGATAATGCTTATCACAACTGACATTCATTATTTTGATACAAGACAACAATTCAGATCTTAACCGATTTGGCCACTCAGAACCGGATGTTCCGGTAGAATATGATGAGTTTTAGAAATTTAAATTTAATAAATCCTATAGTCCGGGCCGTTACAGAAGCCGGATATTCCAAACCTACAGAGATACAGTACACTGCTGTTCCGCATATTTTAGCGGGAAGGGATATTATAGGCTATGCCCAATCCGGCACTGGAAAAACGGCAGCATTTGCCATGCCTATTCTCCAGTTATTAAAAAGAAATACACCAGATCATAAAGAAATACGGACTTTAATATTAACTCCAACCCGGGAATTGGTCCTGCAGCTGGAAGAAAGTTTTAAAGTTTACAGCAAATATTTACCACTGTCACAGCTTTCCATCTTTGGAGGTGTATTATCAGGAAGCCAGCTGGCTGCACTGAGAAAAAGAGTGGATATCCTTATTGCAACCCCGGAAAGACTACTGGATCTGGTAAGCCAAAGATATATTGATCTCTCTAAAATAGAAATACTGGTCCTGGATGAAGCTGACAGAATGCTTGATATGGGATTTGCAGAAGATGTAAAAAAGATCCTGAAGCTGGTTTCACAAAAAAGACAGACCTTATTATTTTCTGCTACCCTGCCACCGGACGTCCAGAAATTCGCCGACGCCATGCTGAAGAACCCTGTAGAAATTACAGTAAATCCGGCTCCATCATCAACGCATACCATTAACCAGTCCGTTTACTTCGTTGAAAAAACTAAGAAAACTGATCTGCTTATCAATATACTGCAGGATGTATCTATATTACGCTCACTCGTTTTTACACGTACCAAACAAGGTGCCGACAAATTGGTGAAACAGTTGGAACGTACAGGTATTTTTGCAGCAGCCATTCATGGAAACAAATCTCAAATGGCAAGACAGCAGGCTGTGGAAGATTTCAGAAACAGTAAAATCCGTGTTCTGGTCGCCACTGATATTGCTGCCAGAGGAATTGATATTGAGGAGCTTCCTTATGTAGTTAACTATGAACTTCCCGATGTTCCGGAAATTTATGTTAACCGCATCGGAAAAACCGGAAGAGCAGGAATCCAGGGAACCGCTGTTTCTTTCTGTGACGAAGGGGAACGTTCTGACTTAACCAACATCCAGAAGCTGATAGGATTTATCATGCCAGTGGAAAAATTTCAATATATAAATTAAATCACAATAAAATAGATGGATTGTTCTCTAAGAAATTTAAGAAAGATCCTCAAAATAATTCAATACAACAATTTTTAATACTATTACAATGCAAGAAGGCACCGTAAAATTTTTCAATGAAGCAAAAGGCTTCGGATTTATTTCTCCAGCAGACGGAGGTAAAGACATTTTTGTACACTCTTCAGGATTAGATACAAGATCTATCCGTGAAAACGATAAAGTAGTTTTCGAAGTACAAAAAAGCGACAAAGGTTTAAATGCAGTTAACGTTAAGTTAGCATAATTTGAATATACGTTTAAACGAACATTGACTGATAGGTAGCAATACCTTTCATTTGATGTCCGTTCAAAACCTCTTACTTGATGTGAGAGGTTTTTTGTATCAGTATAAACATGATATATTCCCCCAAAACATTCTAAAGTTTGGTTTATGTTCCTTAAAAATGGCTATATCCTGCTATATTTGTCCCCTGAAAAATAATTCTACAACCATCATCAATGAATTTATACATTAACTGGGATGTAAATCCCGAAATTTTCAATATTGCCGGATTTCCCCTCAAATATTATGGCATGCTGTTTTTGGCCGGGCTCGTTCTGTGCTATTCGATCCTAAAGACCATTTATAAAAAAGAAAACCTAAGCCAGCAGGCTCATGAAGCCCTTTTTTCTTATGCTTTCATAGGGATTTTAGTTGGGGCAAGATTGGGGCACTGCCTTTTTTACGATTTCGATTATTATTCACAACATCCTGTTGAAATATTCCTGCCCATCCAAAAAGGGACTGACGGAGCGTATCATTTTTCAGGATACGCAGGGCTGGCAAGCCACGGCGGCGGAATCGGACTTATTATTATGCTTCTGGTGTATGCCAGAAAGTTTTCCATTAAGTTTATGACTGTTCTGGATGTAATTGCTATTGCCACGCCTCTGGCGGGAGCATTTATCAGGTTGGGCAATCTCATGAATTCTGAAATTATAGGAACACCTTCTAATGCGCCATGGGCATTTATATTCAGGCAGATAGACAATATTCCGAGACATCCTGCCCAGCTGTATGAGGCGATCTGCTACCTAATAATCTTCCTTACGGTGTATTTTATTTATACCAAAAACATTTTTAAGGTTGGAAAAGGCTTTTACTTCGGCATCACTACTCTATTGATCTTCATTGTGAGGTTCTTTGTGGAATTTATAAAAGTGGAACAAGTCGATTTTGAAAAGGGAATGAGCCTGAATATGGGACAGATCTTAAGCATTCCGTTTCTGTTTTTAGGACTGTTCTTTATCATTAAAAGTATCCGGGACAAAAAAGAAATAAAAGTTTCATAATCCTGGAAATAAATAGAAAACTCCGGTATCACCATCTTGGTACCGGAGTTTTTTTCGGATTATATCAAAAAAATTGGCTTAAGATGATTAAGCCAATCCGTATTCCTCAGAATACTAACATCCACATATATTCTAATTACTGTAATCGGTCATTCTTTTTTAAAACCTTTATTTACCACTATAAGTTCCTGCGATTTGTTTCACAGTTCAAAGTTGGTCAAAACTGAAGAAGAATAAAAGAAACAGCTATCAAATAAAGCTTGTGGTCTATGACGGCTTACAACCCAATGGAAGGCTTATAAGTCCTGCCGATCGGAAGCTTCTTACCCATCACCTGGATCATGCTGGCAGAACGTACTTCAATTTTAGGTTTCGAAATAATGTAAGATTTGTGAATCCTCACAAATATTTTAGGATCCAGACTTTCCTCTATCCTGCTGATCGGCATTTTCACTGTGATCGTTCCTGCTTTGGTGTGAATGTGAATATATTCCCGTAAGCTTTCAATAAAAAAGATGTCATAAAGAACAATTTTAATCTGCTTTTTTCCACTGCTGATAAAAATATGTTCACGGTCCGCTGCCTCCAATAAGGCTTCCTCTGCATTCATCAGATATTTAAATTTTTCAAGAGCTTTGGTAAACCTTTCATAGGGAATAGGCTTCATCAGATAATCTACAATATCAAGCTCATAGCCTTCTACGGCGTATTGGTGATAAGCGGTAGTCACGATAACAAGAGGTGGATTTTTCAATTTTTTCAGAAAATCAAAGCCTTTTACAACGGGAAGATGAAGGTCCAGAAACATCAGATCAATATTATGCCTGTTTAAAAGACTTCCGGCATAAACAGCATCGGAACATTTGGCCACCAGATAAAGATCTTCATCCTTTGAAACGAAATTTTCCAGGATCTCTGCGGCAATCGGTTCATCCTCTACGATAATGCAGCTGTATTTTTTAGAAGCGGAATGTGTCATTCAGATCAATAATTAAGGTTACAATATACCGTTCATTGGTAGTTTCAACGGTGAGGATATGCTTTGGATAAAGCAGTTCAAGCTGTCTGCGGATATTTTTCAGTCCTATTTTTGTAGAATTTCCATGGGGTTTTTCTTCTTTGGAATTTTCAATGTGGTAATGAAGAACACCGTTATTTAGCTGAATGTCGATATGAATAAAGCTTTGTCCAAAGGTTTCAGAAACACCATGTTTAAAAGCATTTTCAACAAACTGAATCAAAATAAGCGGGGATATTTCCTGAGAAGGATTATCTATATTCTCATTTAAACGGATCACAAGGTCATGATGCCGGATCTTCTGGATCTGAAGGAAATCTTTGATGTTTTCTACATCTTTATCTATGGAGATATACCGTTCGGCTGCTTCATAAATATTATAGCGCATTACTTTGGAAAGCTGTAAGATCACATCAGGTGTTTCGTCGGCTTTTTTTAGAGCCATTCCGTAAATATTATTCAGCGTATTGAACAAAAAATGGGGATTGATCTGTGCTTTGAGCATGGTAAGCTCCTGATCCAGCTTTTCTGATTTCAGCTTTGAGATCTGCTCTTTCAGCAGGTTTTTCTGCCTGGTAATCTCAACACCAAAGATAAGGCCCGCCATAAAGATCAGATCCATAAAAGAATTAAAAGCCACAAGCCCGTTCATAAATCCTGAAGGCTGTTTTCCGTCCAATGTTTCAACAACTCCATAAATATGGGGATAAATGATATAGTGGGTAAAAAATCTGTGAGCAAGGACCGCCGCAATAAAAATAATAACAGAGAGGATACAGGCAAGAAATCTTCTGATATCGGTTCTTTCGTAGACATACAGAAGGGCATAAGCCAACGGAATCTTAACCAGAAGATACCCAAGTTCCAGGATAACAGTATTCTGAAGCCTCACCTGCCATTCTGCATCAGGAAACTGATACCTTGACCAGTAAAAGTCCAGATAAACTTCCAGAATATAGTACAATATCCAAAAAAGCAGATGGACATATAATTTTGATTTTCTGCCTGGCATTAAGTGTAATACGATTTACTATGCAAAATACCATCTTTCAACGGAAAATAAAAATTTAAGCATTTGATGAACAGCAATGGTCTATGAACTGCAGCTTTCTTCCTGCCCGGTGAAAATAATCTGTAAAAAACAGCAGATTAAAAGAATATTGAATTCAATTCCATTGGTTCCGCCACCTACAACATACCATCCATTTTGCCAATGGACAAAATAAACCCCGAAAATCAGGATGATCATATTACAGATAGATACGGCCTTTACAAACCGGTCCGACCAGATCAGAAATACCGAGAAAAGATGAATCAGTTTCACAGCCCAGGCCAGATAGAGCCCAAAAGGACTAAACCCTATGGTATCGAGGTAAAGACGTCCAAAATTATTGACATCGCCACTGAAAATAGATACGACACTGTGCATCAGTAAAATAACAGACAGGGCTGCACGGAGATAGAAGTTCTTTTTCATGGATCTAAATTAAAAAATCACCAAAAAGAACAGTGAGTATAAGGTATCAACAGCTTAAAAGTGTATATAAAGATTAAATGTGGTAATGATTTTCAAATTCCCTACATCTATTGCAATACCTAATAATCAAAAAAAATTCTACCTATATAAAAGATATATCCCATTACATACCAACGTGATATAACTTACAATGCCTCTAAAATTCAGCTTCTGCGTAAAAAAAATCCAAAATATGTGATTTTTAGGCACAGCATTTGCTGATCTATGAGTCGTATTATACACCACTTCATTTTTATAATATATTATTTTCCACAATCCTCAGCGTGCTGGGGATTTTTTATTGATGTTTAAATTGATGAATAAATACTTCTTTATAAAGAAGAAAATACATTTTTGATAATCAATGATTTAAAATAGGTTTATTCGTTTAATTGTCGTATATTTGTATATTAATTAATAGGCCGCTGCCTTTGCCCTCTGTTACAGTATAGAAATTCTTTCTTTTCAGTTCCCGCTTTTCAGATGCCTCATTTTTTAAAAAATCACTTCTTTTACTGATGAACGCCTAAAAACAAACTGCTTTCGACGTTTCGTTTCATAAAGAAGAACAGACGGACGACTGCAGCTTTATAAGACTTGGCAGATCAGGTAAACAAATACAATATAAAATTAAATACTAGAATAATTTATGGCAGACTCTTTTTCTAAAAAAGAAAATTTCAAGAAAAAAATTCAAAAGCAAAAAGAAAAAGCGCTGAGACGCGAAGATCGTAAAACGAATAACAACAAAGGTGCAGAAGATGTTTTCATGTATGTAGATGAATTCGGAAGACTTACCTCTACACCTCCTGAAGACAGAGAAAGACAGGAAGTAAACATTGATGAGATCCAGCTTGGTGCTGCTCCTATTATGGCAGAAGAAATCAGAAAGACAGGAATCATCACTTTCCACAGTGAGAAAGGCTATGGCTTTATTACTGAAGACAACAGCAAAGAAAATGTTTTCTTTCACAACAACAGCTGTGCACATCCTGTAAAAAAGGGGAACAAAGTATCTTTCGAGAAAGAAAAATCTCCAAAAGGATTCTCTGCTGTTAATATCGAATTGGTTAAGTAAACAACAGATCTGTTGTACAACAGCAGATTTTGTAAGAAAATAAAGAAAGCCGCTCTCCAGAGCGGCTTTTATCATATCATAAACTTATTTTTTATTGAACATTTTCTCCAGTACTTCATAGCGGTAGTCGAAAATATGTTCCAGTTTCTTTTTAACGAAAAGTGGGTGGGCTATTTCACCTAAAAATCCCATCGGAAGTTCGTAATCAATGGTATCTTTCATAAGTACACCTTTTTCATTGGGAATGAATTCATGATGATGGTGCCATAGTTTATAAGGACCTTTTTTCTGGAAATCTATAAAGCTTTTCTGAAAGTCCACCTTAATGATCTCTGTCTGCCATTTCATTTTTATACCGAACAAAGGTGAAACGTAATAGTCGATGAGCATACCTTCATAAATTTCATCGTTTTCCATTGTGGTCAGAACGATAAAATTCATGTCTTTTGGTGTGATCTCAGAAAGATTATTAGCTGAGGAAAAAAATCTCCATGCGGTTTCTATACTGCAGTTGAGCTGCTGTTCCCGGAAAAGACGGTGCTTCATAATTTTTCTGTATTTTATTGATATATCCACATCAGAACCGGTTTTCCGGATTCTTGAATTATAGGATCAATTTCTTTCATTGCATTGTTAGACACTGTAGGACAGCCCCAGCCTTCCGGAGAACCTTTTGGAAAAACTTCATCGTCACTCATCCGGTCCCAGGAATGGAAAACGATATATCTTTTTAAAGCATTAGTGTTTGTTTCCTCCAGGCCATGCATCAGGTACTTGATATTGATTCCCCAATCACTGTGACCTCTTCCCCACAGCTTATATTTCCCTAAAGATGAAAGATGGCTTCCGTCTTCATTGCTGAACTGCGGATTGTCTTTTGAGCCATCTGCACTCCATTGATTTGAACCACAGCCATGACCCACAAGATATTTTTTAACAATCGATTTCGTTTTAAAATCCCAGACAAAAAATCTTTTAATTCCTGAATGAAGGCTCATATCGATCAGAATACAAAAATCCGTATTTAATTTTTCTGAAGTACAGAATTTCAGAGCATCTTTACCTTTTGCTGCCATCTTAAAAAGATCAGCTTCCGGCCTGTTCTCTTCTTTAACAGGAGAATCTGCTACAAGGTGACGGTTTCCTTTAGATTCATTAGTGCATGAAAATACAATGGATAAAGCAAAAATTACAGCGAAAACCTTCATTGAAAATTATTTGTAATGTCTGAAAATTCCAAAATCGGAAGGGGTCCATAACGCAGCTTTCTGTCCTGCAGCTTTCAGTGCATTGTTTGCCCAGGTATTACAGGTATTCAGGAAGCTATATTTTCCTTTGGCATCATAAAAAGCATCATTGATATCATAAACAGCATCAGTAGGAATCAGGATAAAGTTTCCGTTCTGATCCCTGTCGAATTTATCTTCTATAAACTTCACCAGATTCCTGTATTGATCTCTGCTGATCATGATCATTTTGCAGTCCTCACCTTCTTTCATGGTTTTGTAATAGGAACAGTGCATGGCAGAATCACTGAGCCAGAAAGCGGCTTTAAAAGCAGTGGAGAACTTCAGATCGGCCCATGTCGGCGTATCCAGATAAAACCCTTTATCCCCCCAGCCTATTCCTATATAACTATAATCTGTGCTTTTTGATTTTGTATTGGAAAACGGAACTTTTGCGCCCCAATCCTGAAGATCATTTTTTACGGGCATTACAATATCCGTATGTACACCGTTGGTATAAATATAAATCGGAATATCTTTCGGCTGCCCGTCATTATCTGCAGAAACTTCTATAAGCGGAAGTAAAAGACCCAGAATAACATACAGAGCAACAATTCCCAAAATAATTCCCAGAGTTTTCAGAACATATAGCAATACAATTTTCACACTCATGTTTTAATAAAATTTAATCTTCAATTTTATGTAAAAGTATTTGTTTTAATCGAAAAAATGATTAAATTTAGTTACGAAATATTCACAAATATGCGTAAAAATACAAAATCACAAAAAAGATTTAAAGTACGGGTAAAAACAGCTCCAAAAAGAGTACAAAAAAAACGTTGATTTTCTGTGGGACACTGGTCTCCTGAAAGTCAATTTTCTTTTTAGGAAAAGTTTTTCAGAGATTCTTACTGAATTAAATCTTAACCTCCTTAAGACTGACAACTTAAGGGATGGTCATTTACCCTCTTCAGCTTTGGAACTTCAAATTCCAGATAAGGATTCGTCACCAAAAATTTAACCTAAAGTTTTTCCGGAGAGCGTTCTAAAAATTCAATATTCCGCTTCAGACCTGCAAATTTAGTTCTCTTTACGGGGGATTTTCTGAAGATCTCAGAGAATATTTCCTGGGTAATTTCTTTCCATTCTTCTTTTTTGAAATTTTTAAGAGATGCATTGGGAGTAAAGCGGCTCTGAAGATTGGGTGAAGAAAATCTGTTCCAGGGACATACATCCTGACAGATATCGCATCCGAACATCCAGTCTTCCATCCTGTCTTTAAAATGATCCGGAATTTCATTCTTGAGCTCTATGGTTGCATAAGAGATGCAGCGGCTTCCGTCAATGATCTTTTCTGAAACAATAGCATCCGTAGGACATGCATCAATACACTTCCTGCAGGTACCGCAATGATCTGTAGTGGCATGGTCCGGAACCAGTTCGAGATCGCAGATAATTTCTGCCAAAAAATAGAAGGAGCCATTTTGCTTTGTAATGAGATTGGCATTTTTTCCTACCCAGCCTATTCCAGATTTTCTGGCCCAGCTTCTTTCCAAAACGGGGGCAGAATCTACAAAGACCCGGAACCCGAACTCCCCTATCTCCTGCTGCAGTTCAGAAACCATCTCACGGAGAATTTCTTTTACGACTTCGTGGTAATCTTCTGCGTAAGCATATTTTGATATTTTATAATTTTCCAGTGCTGAGATTTCTTCTTTCGGAAAGTAATTGTAGGAAAGTGAAATAACAGACTTTGAGCCTTCCACAAGCAGCCTGGGGTCCAATCTTTTATCGAAATGGTTTTCCATGTACTTCATTTCGCCATGGAAATTATTTTTAAGCCATTTTTCAAGATTCGGTGCATCTTCTTCTAAGAAATCCGCCTTTGAGATCCCGCAGCTCTGAAATCCAAAACGTTCTGCTTTAGATTTTATAAGTTGGGAATATTTTTCGGCACCGGTATTCAGGATTTCCATTCTGCAAAATTAAGATTAATTTACCAATCTTACGCGTTTCCATTAGAAATGGACAAGCCTTAATTTTTAAGCATTTTTGGGAAAATTTAAGTTTTGATAAGGCGTTTTTTCAGGAAAAAATTGCGTATTTTCGTTCTTACTTTTAATCTTAAATTACACAATTATGTCTTTAATAGAAGTTATACAGTCTGGAAATTATGAATTAATTGATGTCCGTGAGCCAATGGAGCTTGAAATGGACGGAAATATTGACGGAGCCAAAAATATTCCTCTTGGTGAAGTAGAAGACAGAAAAGAAGAAATCTTATCTATTGAAAAACCTGTGATTTTATTCTGCAGAAGTGGTAACAGAAGCGGAAAAGCATTGGAATATCTTAATGGACAGGGTCTGAAAGACGGTTATAACGGCGGAGGCTGGGCTGATCTTAAAGCAGTATTGGAAGCAAATCAGGGAACTTTTTAAAAGTTCCTTTTTTTATATTCATTCATCATGAAGCTGAAAGGAAATTTCACGGATCTCTGTCTTCATTTTACGAAAAACGGAAATCTTATTGAAAACCTGTGGCAGGAAATTGAAACCAGATATTCTGCCAAAGACAGATACTATCATGATCTTTTTCATCTTGAAAATATGTTTATGGAACTGGAAAGTGTAAAAAGCCTTATTGAAGATTTTTATACTGTTTCATTTTCTGTTTTTTATCACGATATTATCTATGATGCTTCTTCAAAGTCCAATGAAGAAAAAAGTGCTTCATGTGCTGCAGAACGGCTTCAAAAAGTGGGATTCCCCCGAGCTTTAATTTTAAAAACTGAAAATCAGATCTTAGCTACAAAATCACACACAAAGTCAGATGATCCGGATACTAACTATCTTCTTGACGCTGACCTTTCTGTTTTGGGAAAAGACTCTGCAATATATTTCGATTATACCCGGAAGATCCGAAAGGAATATGCCCTGTATCCTGATTTTCTCTACAAACCGGGGAGAAAAAAAGTGTTAAAATATTTCCTGGAACTGAAAAGTATTTTCAAAACAGAGCATTTCAGGGATAAATATGAGCAGCAGGCAAGAAGGAACATAGCAGCAGAGATTGAACTTCTATAATTACAGCTAAAGAAAGGAGATGCAGCAAAACCACATCTCCAGCATGAAACCATTCATTCAAACACAACTAATTAATTACTAATAACAAATGGAAAATTTTGGAGTTTCCTGTGAGGGAATTTTTTCATCAAATTTTATTTTTGGAATCTTCTCGCTATTTGATATTTCAAAAATAGAAAATATAAAATCACAAATTAGTGATTTAACGTGCGCTTTTTGTGTAACTTTCATTGATTCAACCCTATTAAAAAAAAGGTTAATGCTTTTAAAATAATCAGTTTAAAATTTATCCGGATGTAGATAATTCATTTTGTTATTTTCATCAAAACTTGTACATGTGCTAATATAGAATTATGTGACTTAAGATAAAAAATAGCTGAAAATAAAATTTGGACTGTAATAATGTGCATATTTAGACACAAACAGAAGTATTGAATCCCAATTTGTACATATAAGACCAAATCAGGTACCGTTCATTATTAAAGTCACAAAAAAACACCCTGCTATATCAGGATGCTCATGCTGCTGATTATATTTCAGACAGCTATATTCTTTTAATAAATTCTGATGTCTTATTGAGAATCAGCTCCGGAACCTCTTTATGTGGCGTATGCCCTACTCCCGGAATGATATATGTTTCTGCTGTACCGCTTACCTGGGCGACTGTTCTCTCAACCTGATCCAGGGTACCATATTCATCTGCTTCTCCCTGAATGAAAAGTAAGGGACACTGAATATCTTTTAAAAGGTATTCTATATTCCAGCTTCTGTAGTCTTCACGGGTCCAGGTTTCCGTCCAGGCTCTGAAAAGCATTCCCACTTTATCTCCGTGGTATTTGGCAAGACGTTCGGCAAGATTGGTCGTTTTGTAAGCGTTCCATGCTTCGTCAATGCCTTTTAATGTAACCTCTTCTACAAAAATATGTCCTGCTTCAAAAATTACAGCTTTTATTTTTTCAGGAAATTTAGCAGCCGTGATGAGCGCAATGGTTCCTCCGTCACTGTGTCCGAATAAAATTACATTATTAAGCTTAAGCTCATCCAGAAGGTCATTCAGCAAGTCGGCTTCAAGTTCCATATAATTAACCGGTCTTTCGTGAGTAAGCATAGGCCCGGATTTTCCATAGCCTAATCTGTCGTACATGAGAATATTACAGCCCGTAATTTCAGACAGTTTTGCCGGCATATCTCTCCAAAGCTGTGAACAGCCCAAGGAATCATGAAGAAAAACGATAACGGGTTTTTCTACAGCTAAATTATTGTATGCGATATAAAGTTTCTGACCTCTTACTTCTATTATCCTTTCTTCCATTCATTCGGTTCTATAAACTTGCAACTTTTGCTGCTTCAAATTCCTTCAACAAATTACTGAAAACGGTTTCTACCGGTAATATATCGTTAATTAATGCTGAAACCTGCCCTATTTCCAGCTCTCCGTCTTCCATATCTCCTTCAAACATTCCGCGTTTTGCCCTTGCGCGTCCCAATGAGGCCATTAAAGCTTCTTTATTTCTTCCTGACTGGTAGATGTCTTCCAATTCACTAAAGAACTTATTTTTCACCATCCTTACGGGCGCCAGTTCTTTCAAAGTAAGATGGGTATCGCCTTCATTCAGTTCGGTAATTTTCTTTTTCCAGTTTTCATGGGCACTTGCTTCAACGGTCGCTGCGAATCGTGAACCGATCTGTACACCATCTGCGCCGAGAATCATGGCAGCTTTCATCTGGGAACCCAATGCAATTCCTCCGGCAGCAATCAAAGGCTTGGAAATATGTTTTTTTACATTCGGGATCAGACAGAACGTCGTAGTCTCATCTCTACCATTATGGCCTCCTGCTTCAAAACCTTCAGCCACGACAGCGTCTACCCCTGCTTCTTCGCATTTTACAGCAAATTTTGTGGATGAAACTACGTGGGCCACTTTTATTCCTTCTTTTTGAAGGGTCTCCGTATAGGTTTTAGGGTTTCCGGCTGAAGTAAAAACAATTTTAACTCCTTCTTCCAGAATAATCTGAATGATCTCTTCAAGGTTGGGATATAACATGGGTACATTAACGCCAAAAGGCTTATCTGTAGCCAGTTTACATTTCTGAATATTTTCTCTCAGGATGTCAGGATACATACTTCCTGCTCCTATGATGCCCAATCCTCCGCAGTTAGAAACCGCCGAAGCCAGTCTCCATCCTGAATGCCAGATCATTCCTGCCTGAATAATTGGGTATTGTATATTAAAAAGCTCTGTAATTCTATTTTGATCTGTCTTCATTTCATGAAGTTTTTTTGCTGAATTGAAATCTATAAAATTGCTCATGCGTAAAAATAATAAAAAACACGGTTTCTAAAGGAAATATCTTGACTTTTCGGTATAAAAAAACCTTCAGAAATTCTGAAGGTTTTGTATTTATTTTTTGACTGATTCTTTTTTCCAGTTGGCTTTGAATTTACAGTTATCATAGCGTCCGTCAATTGATATAAAGGTTGTCGGTAATTTAGAGTTGACAAACTTCTCAATCATTTCGTTACGCTTTTTGTTGAGCGCCATCTGCTTGATTCTGTTATAATCTGTTTCCAGTGTGATCTGGTGGGCAGGAATAACATCTTCCAATTTGATGATCTTTATTACTTTTCTCTTATTGTCTTCATCTTCGAAAGGACTCGTAATATCTCCTTTGTTCAGACCTGCCAGTTCATACGTGATAGATCCCGGAATACTTTCTCTTTCAATTTTATCAGAACCATCCGCCCCAGAAATAATTCCAGCGTTGAATTTCGTTTTTTTATCTTCTGAAAATTTAAAAGCAGCATCTTTAAATGTTATTTTACCATCAATCACAAGTTTCTTGATACTGTCCAGTTTTGCTTTTGCTGTTTTCATCTCATCGTCTGTAGGGGTTGCTTTCAACAGGATGTGTCTTGCATCATATACTTTCCCTGATTTCTTGATCAGCTGTATAATATGGTACCCGAATTCGGATTCAATAGGTTCGGAAATCTCATTTTCCTGCAGATTTAATGCAGCCGCTTCAAACGGCTTTACCATCTGTCCCTTTGATATGTTTTTATAAAGCCCTCCATTGGCAGCAGATCCTTCATCTTCAGAATAAATCCTCGCCTGGCTTTCAAAAGTTTCTCCACCGGCAATATCCTGCTTGATTTTATTTAATCTTTTGATAAGGTCTTCTTTATGAGCCTCTGTCAGTTTAGGATATATCATAATCTGCGCTAAAGATATCTCATCTTTCACTTCAGGAAGCTGCATTTTGTACAGGTTATAGAAGTCTGTAACCTCATTTGGGGTTACGTCTGCCTTTTCAGTGATACGCTGATATTTTGCCTGCCCGTAATATTGGTCTACATCTATCTTTTCGATAGCGTTTTTCATTTCATATCCATTTCTGAATTTATAGGCAGCAAGCATCGTTTTTTCATCAGGGAACTGAGAAAGCAATTGACGGTATTTTGCATTGGCCTGCTCTTTAATAGCAGCAGAACGGTTTTCAATTAATGTATCTTTTTTAGCTTCGTATACAAGAAGTTTATTGCTGATCAGGTTTTCAAGGAAGTCACATTTATCAGTTTCAGAGGCTCCCTGCTGTTTGGCATAATTCATCTGCTCATTCACATCCGATTCCAAAACAATTTCATCCCCGATAACAGCAGCAATACCATCCACTAGTTCTCCCGGTTTTAGCTGAGCATTCATGTTTGAAGAGAATATCATCATGAAAATCCCAAGAAGAAAAGTGATTTTTAGTTTATTTGTCATTTTACTATTTTAAACAAGTTGCAAATTTAGAATACTTAACGAATTAGTCTAAATTTTTTATTATAAATATTTCTTAAAAAGACTTATTTATTGCAGTTCGATATCGAATGTCGTTAATTCTTTGAATTGTCTTAATCTGCTGAACATATCCGCTTCATTTACTTCCTGGATTCTTTCTGTTCCGAATTTCTCAACAGTAAAAGAAGCCATCGCTGAACCTACGATCAAAGCAGACTTCATTGTTTCGAAATCAAACTTACCTTTTTTAGCAAGATAAGCTGCAAAACCACCTGCAAAAGTGTCTCCGGCTCCGGTTGGATCGAAAACCTCTTCCAGCGGAAGTGCAGGAATAGCGAATACTTTATGGTCGTGGAAAAGTAGGGCGCCGTGCTCTCCTTTTTTAATGATTACATATTCTGGCCCCATCGTGTGGATCTTTTTAGCAGCTTTTACTAAAGAATATTCTCCTGAAAGCTGTCTTGCCTCTTCATCATTAATGGTAATAACATCTGTTTTAGCGATCATATCCATTAAAATATCCCATGCTGAATCCATCCAGAAGTTCATGGTATCAAGAATAACAAGTTTTGGACGCTTGTTCATTTTTTCCAGTACGGACAGCTGAACGCCAGGGTGTAGGTTTCCAAGCAGAAGAATCTCTGCATCCTGCATAGAATCTGGAATTTTCGGATCAAAATTCTCCAAAACGTTCACTTCTGTAACCAAAGTATCTCTGGTATTCAGATCATTATGATATTTCCCCGACCAGAAGAATGTTTTCCCTTCTTTTACGATCTCAATTCCTTCAATATTTACATCTCTGTCTGTGAACATATCAAGGTGCTCCTGTGGGAAATCTCCTCCAACAACGGAAACAATACCAGATTTAACGCCTAAAACAGATGAAGTGATGCTAATATAAGTAGCTGCACCTCCTAAGATTTTATCAGTTTTACCAAATGGCGTTTCGATTGCATCAAATGCAACGCTTCCTACAACTAAAAGTTTCATATATTTTTCAATGTATTTTAAAGTCAATTATTTTTTCCATTCAAAAGTGTCCAGCAGGTGCTTCATATCATTCCTGATATAGTTCACTGCCGGGGCCAGAGAATCAGGTTTCGGCCTTGTATTAAAGTATAAATAAGCAGTCACAAAATGTTTTGTGCTGTCTGTAATGTAAAATTGAAGATTGGAAGCACTCTGCCCCTTAAGCTCATAGAAGTTCCCATAGACTTTTTTGTTTGGGTATTCGAACGATTTTGTATCTATGGAACTTGCTTTAATGGTATGCTCATAGACCATTTTCTCAGCTTCTTTGATATGGTCTGCAAAATCATTCTGTATCGGATAATACGTCACAAAGACTTTGGCTTTCATTTTTGGGTAATTTATATAGTACCAGCACGGCTTTTTAGCATCAGAAATCAACGCAAAGTCTGAATATTCAAAAGTATAGGCACAGTTGTTCTCAAACTTCTGATATTGGGGTTCCGGATATTCCAGGCGGAGTTCCCCGTAAGGTTTTGGAACATGATCTTTTCCGCACGAAATTAAAAGCAGTGAAACAAAAATAAAAATGACGTTTTTTATCATTTTGCAAAAGTACAAATTAGATTTCAGATTTTAGGAGACAAATTTCAGTCTTTCAGTGAGTTTTGGATGTAGTTTTCCAAAGGCTTGGGGAAAGATTTATCATGAGAAGCTTCAAAGTCTGTAATGATGTACTGATTTTTAGCTATAAAACTGTTCCAAACCGCTTCTGAATGAACCTCAACGCTTGAAATTTCAATGGTAAGATTCTTGTGGGTAAGCTTATGGGTGATGGTTTTTACATTCCTGATAAAGGGTTCCAGCTCTGCAGAAATTACCGGTGGAAATTCAAATAATTTTTTCCAGATGAAATCGTCTTTTCTCTGCCGGATCAGAAACTGTCTGTTTCTGTGCACAAAATAATATTTCAGGCTAAGATCTTCTGTTTTTACCTTTTTTGTTTTAACGGGATACTCTGATGTTTTCTGCATGGAAAATGCAAGACAGTCATCATTTACAGGACATTCACCACAGAGAGGGTTTTTAGGTTTACAGATTTCTGATCCGAGATCCATCATGGCCTGATTAAAATCGCCTACATTTTCGGGCATGACCAATGCTGCCAATTGAGAGAAATAGGAAAAAGCTCTTGAACTGGAGATATCAAAATCATCGGCAAAAATACGGCTTAAGACTCTGTAAAAATTACCGTCAACAGCAGGCATTTTACCTCCGAAACAGATGCTTGAAACTGCTGCAGCAGTATATTTTCCGACTCCTTTCAATTTTAAAATATCTTCATAACCGGCAGGAAAAACGCCATGATAATCATTCATGATCTGTTGGGAGGCCTTATGGATATTAATGGCTCTTGAATAGTATCCAAGTCCTTTCCAGTAGAGCAGCACTTCATTTTCATCCGCATCAGCCAGTGTCTTTACATCCGGAAATCTTTTAATGAAGTTATTGTAATGGTTGAGTCCCTGACTGATCCTTGTCTGCTGAAAAACAATTTCGCAGATCCAGATTTTATAAGGGTCTTTTGTCTGTCTGAAAGGCAGATCTCTTGCATTTTTTCCGTACCAGTTCAGTAATTTATTTCCAATATGGAGAAATTCTGAACTTTTATTATCTTTTTCCAAAAACCTTTGTCTGTTTAAATAATTTGAGGGAATTCCTAACTGCAATTATTTTTATCATATCATTCAAAAATTTGATACAACTTCAATTCCCGTTCTGCAAAGATAAAATTATTTATCCTTTTTAACAGAGTATACAGGAGCTGCTTTCAGCCACTGATATCTGAGGTTTCTTTCTGCAGCAATAAACCGGTAGCCTTCAAGTTTTTTCAGATAAAGGTAGACAGAATCCGGTTTAAGCTTCAGTTTTTGATCGGAAAGAAACATGAACGGGTAATCCATCACTGAATCTCTTACTGTTTTCAATACTTTTCCGGATCTTACTTTGTAAAGAAAGAATGTTTTTCCTCTTCCTTTTGAACTGTCGGTAAGTTTGACATTGGAGCTTGCAATAACCAGCTCACTGCCGTCAAAACACTCCTCTTCGTTCATGATATAGGCTTTTCCCTTCTGCCGTTCGTCTTTAAAAAGGTCTACTGCATAATGGTCGGGAGCCTGGTATTTTTTTTCACAGCCCGACAATACAATCAGCATGAGTACAGGCAGAAAAAAGCTTAAACTGTTTTTGATCACATTAATTTTCATATGAATTGGCAGTAAAAAACCGATGTATAAATGCATCGGTTTTGTTATTTAAAATTGAGTTGTTATTATTCCTGAGTATATTGTGCATCCCATTCGTTACCATCATCTCCTTTGTGTCCGTCCAGTTTGATAACGAAACTTTTTGTAGGGAAATAAGGGGTCATGCGGATATCCAGCCATACTCTGTCTTTATTGACTCTGTCCTGCTCGAAACGAACAATTTTGAATTTTTCAATAAGTTTGTCCGGACCTTTGATATTGTCCAGGAAGGTCACGATCTGTCTTCTCAAATCGTCTTCGTTCTTTGCATTCCAGTTTTCGAAAGCTCTTCTGTTCAGGAAGTCAAGTAAAACTTTAGTCACATAGTCGAATACACGTACTACTGAATAGGTCTGAAGACCGATGTTATCTCCTGTAAACAGTGTTTTTGCAGAGAATGCCATGATCTTACCATATTCATTCACCATTGGAACAAGACCCATTTTTTCTAACTGAGAAATTTCACTTTTCTTCAACTCGAATTTTACAGCATCTACTTCGTTGATATTGCCATGCTTTTTACCTGCTGCCACCTGAGACATCAAAGTTTTGTGGATTTTTCCTGCCAGTGAAGTGGAAGGTGGAAGCTCTACATTCTCCTCTTCGCCTACTTCTTCAGCCTTCCCTCTGCCTACAAGCCAGTTACACGTCATAATAACGTTACTTCTGTGAAGCTCGCCTCCGGTAAGGTTTGCAGAGTGGAACAAGTCTACTACATCATCCGGCTTATCCAGGTTGGCGAAGTCGGTCACCATCATTACTTTATTCTCGTTACAGATCTTTGCCCATTTTTCAATGACTTTGTTTGAGCCTAAATATCCGGGTATTGCCAGGATAGAATAGTTGTCTCTAAGATCTAAACGGTCGTAATAGTTTTTGAATTCTTCGGAAATAGCATCAATGAATAAGGGGTTATCCAAATCTGAAACCTGTTCAAGACTTGCATTAACGATGCTTACGTTATCCACTTTATCCAGTTCTGTATTTTTATAAAACTGAGCTACAGTTCTGTAGTTGGTTTCCAACAGACGTACTGCGTCAAGTGTATTTTTCAGATTGGTCTTTAGATTCTGGTCTGCTGCCTGCGCTTTGGTTTTGCAGGTATCTGCCATCTGATCTGCAGATTCGTTTCCTTCTAAAAGACTTACCCAAAGGTTTATTTTTTGAAGAAGCTCTTTTCTTTCGTCTGATTTATTATTGTCTGTCAGGAAAATTTCTTTCCTGGCTTTTCTTGTAGGGTTCATATTGGCGATACCGTCTACAACGGATTCAACAAAGCCAAAACCTCCTATTTTATTAAGCTCTGCAAGCGGGTTGCCTTTCGGCTGCCCTGAGTGTTGCTGCTGACCCTGCTGTTGGCTTTCTTGTGCCTGTAATTTGCTATCCATGATTTGATTTAGTGTAAATAATTATTTTTCAAGTTCTTGTGCCACATCTTTCAATACTTCGATGAATGCAGCTCTGGTCTGGTCATTCTCAAGCATATTACGCAGAATTTTATTGGTTTTCAGCTGGCGTACGATTTTATTGTACTGCTCCTGTTCCATACTAAGCTGCTGTAAATAGTCTGATTTCTGGGTAAGATTTTTGGGTGTAAAGTCTGCAAGATTCTGAAAACGGAATTCCTCTTCCACTACACTGCCATCTTCCGTTTCGTGCTGTACAGCTACGGATGGTTGAAAATGTCTGAAGACGTCGTCCACAGTTTTTAATCCTGTTACGATTTCAGGGGTATAAGATTCTTCTGTAGTAAGCTGGCTCACTATCAGCGATTTGTTTTCCTGTATTTCCTGAATAGCTTCATTAGCGTCTACTTTTACCTCGTTGCCGCCAACACCATAATTAAACATTGCCATATTATTGTTATTTTGAGATTTCTGATTTTGGTTTGGATCTGTCTTTGAGTAATTTACCGATGAATCAAATAAATTACCAATCCAATGTTTAAATTTAAAAAAAAACTGTAACATACAAAATTTTGTAAAGATTTTTCTTGAAATATTTAATTTAACCTTATTTATATATAACGTAAAATCATGACTTTACGATTCACTAAACTATGAAAAATAAATAAAATAAGCTGTGTGGAGATAAAATAAAATCTTTGTGCACTTTGTATTTATATAAAAGCCTAAAAAACGTGTTAAAATAAGAATTTCTCCGGTGCGAGGAAAAAATATTCTTTATATTTAAACAAAGTAAACACAGTCATGAAAGATGTAAAGATTGCATTTAGAAAACCAATATATCCTGTTTCTGAAGCATTAAATCAGTATCTGGAAAAACATAACAGAACGACCAAGATTCAGTTTTTATATGAAGACCTGCTAAGATTCAGCGACAGTGTGAAAATTCTGGATAAGGAAGGCAAGGATACCTTATGGCTTGGTGTATTGTATTCTGAACATGAATTTACAGAAATAGAGGCTAATTTAAATAAGATTTATACGCTTCTTCATTCCGATGGAGATGAGGCTACTTTACCTTATCTGAAAGTGGATACCATTGATTTTTGTACCTTCGGAAACTCTAAGCCTTTTCGGATTCGGGTAAGAAATATTCTAAACGACAATCATACTAATTTTTATATTAAACAGGCCGATGCTTCCCGCATCTATGGACTAGAAATTGAAGACCTGCTTTCTCCCAACCGAATCAACTTTCTGATTTACAAAAACACCTTGATAGAAGAGCATATCCTGGGAATTCCCGGAGATGTTTTTATCCAGAAACATTTACATAACTGTACAGAATTGGAAAAAGCACAGATTTCCAAGGAATTTGTAAAATTCAATGAACGCTGCCTCATTGGGCTGCTGGGTGACATGCGTTCTTATAATTATGTTATTATTCCTATTCACGATTTCGATCAGGTTATTTACAGAATCCGCCCCATCGATTTTGATCAGCAAAGCTATGAAGGAAATTTGAAAGTTTATCTTCCCCAGTATTTCAAAGAAAACAATGCAATGGTTAATATGGTACTGGAAAAACTGAAGCCTAATTCTATAGAACAGTATCGCAAAGAAGTGCGTTCACAAATTGTAAAAAGAGTGACCAGCAGCAAAAGCAGATTCAGTGAACTTATTGCTATTATGAAAAAAGAAGATATTGCACCGGAAGCCAATGTTACAGAGCTAAAAACAGCATTACAAAAACTCACTTACGATGTCAACTTCAGGTATTGTAAAACTATGGGAGATATTATTGAAACCGGGATAAATTTTGTTCTCCGGAATTATAAGAAAGCCTATTAAAAAGAGAATCCATCCCATATTAATTGGGATGGATTCTTTTTTCTAACAATTTTGGTTATTCTACCAAATTTTTATTCTGTCCTGAGGCGCTTTATACATTTTGTCCCCAGGTTTTATATCAAATGCTTTATTGAATGCATCCTGATTGACCAGCGGTCCGAATGCTCTGAACACTCCAGGAGAGTGAGGATCGGTTTTCACCTGGTTGATCATATACTGGTCAGTAGATTTTGTTCTCCACACGGTTGCCCAGCTCATGAAAAATCTCTGATCCTGTGTAAATCCACTGATTTTTCCGGGGTTTCCTTTATCTTTCAGATACATCTGAAGGGCATCGTAAGCTACTGCTACTCCACCAAGGTCACCGATATTTTCACCGCTGGTAAATTTACCGTTTACAAAGCTTCCTTTTACCGGTTCATAAGCGCTGTACTGAGCAGCTAACTGTCCTACTTTCGCATCAAAGTTCTTACGGTCTTCATCCGTCCACCAGTTGTTTAGGTTTCCGTCACCGTCAAAACGTGAGCCGCTGTCATCAAATCCGTGAGAGATCTCATGCCCGATAACGGCTCCGATACCTCCGAAGTTTACGGCAGCATCAGCTTTAGGGTTATAGAAAGGAGGCTGAAGAATCGCGGCCGGGAAAACGATCTCATTGTTTGATCCGCTGTAATAAGCATTCACAGTTTGCGGAGACATTCCCCATTCTGTTTTGTCAACCGGTTTTCCTACTTTATCAAGGCTTCTCTGATATTGCCACTCAGATACGTTCTGAAGATTGGAATACAGTGTTGCGCCCTGTTTTGGAGATTCCACCTTTAACCGGGTATAATCTTTCCATTTGTCAGGATAAGCAATTTTCACAGTGAATTTAGACAGTTTTTCCTGAGCTTTCACTTTAGTGGCCGGAGACATCCAGTCCATATCGTTGATATGCGTTTTGAATGACTTTAAAATATAATCAATATACATCTCCATCTGAGCTTTTGCTTCAGGAGTAAAATATTTTTCAACATATAATTTTCCAAAAGCCTCACCAAGAACTCCATTTACAAGACTAAGTCCTCTTTTGTCCATCGGACGCTGCTCTTTCTGGCCCTGAAGATATTTTGAATAGAAATCAAACCTGATCTGCTCAAGCTTATCATCAAGATTGCTGGCATTCCCGTTAATCAGGTGGTATTTCAGATAGTCTTTTAACAGAGGAAGATTCTTTTCAGTCACAAACTGATCCATATTCTGATAATATTTCAGTTCACCGATGATTACTTTATCGGTATTCACTCCTGCATCCTTCAGATATTTAGCAAGGTTGACATTTTTAACCAGTCCTGAAAGTTCATTTACATTTTTAGGGTTGTACCTCAGATTGGCATCTCTGTTCTGCTCCAGAGTCAACAGGTAGTTGGCAAGCTGCTTTTCAAATGCCACAACATTCTGCGCAGCCTGTTCTGAATTTTTATTGCCTAAAACCCCAAATAGTTTTCCGACATAGGCCTGATATTCTGTTAAAGTTTTAGTATTGGCCTCATTTACTTTCTGATAGTAATCTCTTCCTAGTCCAAGATCCGGACCGCCAAGATACACCGCATTCATTTTAGAATTCTTCATATCTGCACCTACTCTCCATCCGTAGAAGGAATTGTCACCCAATTTTGTGGCTTCAAGAAGGTATTCTTGCAGGTCGTTTAGGTTTTTAATCGCCTCAATTTTTGCTAAATCCCCTTTAATAGGAGCCAATCCGTCAGCATTTCTCTTATTTACATCCATAAAAGACGCATACAGATTCTGGATCTTTTGACCTTCTGATCCTTCGGAATATGTTTCGGATAAAATTTTGTTCAGAATATCCAGAGAAGCATCATCTACATTTTCTCTCAACGCATTGAAAGATCCCCAGCTCGCTTTATCGGAAGGAATCTGAGTAGTTTTCACCCAATTCCCGTTCACATAGCTAAAAAAGTCATCCTGCGGGCGAACGCTTTTATCCATATAAGATAAATTAATTCCCTCATCTTTTATTTCTTCTTTCACAGGTTCTGCAACAGCAACCGTAGTTTCGGTTTTGATTTCTGTACCGGCAGTTTTAGCCGTTCCGCATGAGTTTAAAAATACAATGCCGGAAAGGGCAAGTATTCCAATATTTAGCTTTTTCATTAAAGATAATTTTGATTGTCTACAAACTTATCAAATATACAAATTTTAACAATAGGTGATTAATGATAATTGATAAATGATGAAGAATTGGCAGTGATTTCCGTGGGTTTGAGAGTATGAGGGGGTTGTAGCGTTTGAGCGTTTTAGGGTAAAAAAAACATTTAAGAAATCAGAATGAGTTAGCTACTGGCAACCCGGAAAACGTATCTTGAAACCTCATAACCTGAAACTCGCATCTGCTAGTTGCAACCTAACATTTGATATCTCCACATAAAAAAACAAAAACCGCTCATTGCTGAACGGTTTTACTATTTTCTGATGATAATTACCAGATTTTGATTCTGTCTTCTGGAGTTTTGTATAATTTGTCTCCTTTTTTCACGTCAAATGCATTGTAGAAAGCATCAACGTTGATGAGTGGGCCGAAGCTTCTGAAGTATCCCGGAGAGTGCGGGTCAGTTTTTACCTGGTTCACCATATACTTTTCACTGGATAAAGTTCTCCAAACAGTTGCCCAGCTCAGGAAGAATCTCTGATCCTGGCTGAATCCGCTGATTTTCCCTGGATTTCCTTTATCTTTTAAATACATCTGAAGGGCATCGTAAGCGATATTTACTCCTCCTAAGTCAGCGATATTTTCACCGTTTGTGAACGTACCGTTTACGAAAGTTCCTTTTACCGGCTCGTATTTGTCATACTGTGCAGCAAGAGCTTTTGTTGCTTTCTCGAAGTTCGCTTTATCTTCCGGCGTCCACCAGTCTACCAGGTTTCCGTCTGCATCAAACTGTGCACCTGAATCATCAAATCCATGGCTCATTTCGTGACCGATAACAGCACCGATTCCACCAAAATTAACGGCAGCATCAGCTTTAGGATTGAAGAAAGGCGGCTGAAGAATTGCAGCAGGGAAAACAATCTCGTTGTTTACCGGGTTATAGTAAGCATTTACCGTTTGCGGTGTCATACCCCATTCTGATTTGTCAACAGCTTTACCGATTTTTGCAAGATCTTTATTATACTGCCATTCGGTAATGTTCTGAAGATTGCTGTATAGATTTCCACCTTTAGCTTCAGAAACGATATCTAATTTTGAATAGTCTTTCCATTTATCAGGATAAGCAACTTTTACAGTAAACTTGTTCAGTTTGTTCATTGCCTTTTCTTTCGTTGTAGAAGACATCCACGCTAAATTGTTGATGTGAACGGCAAAGCTTTTCTTTAAATAGTCGATCAATTCCACCATCTGTGCTTTTGCCTCAGCCGGGAAGTATTTTTCAACGTATAATTTTCCGAAGGCTTCACCTAGAGTACCATTGATCAATTCGAAACCTCTCTTGTTCAATGCTCTCTGTTCCTGCTGACCTCTCAGGTATTTACCATAGAAATCAAATTTCATGTTACCCAATTTATCGCTTAAATAAGAGGCACTTCCGTGAATCATATGGAATTTTAAATAATCCTTGATTACAGGAAGATTCTGAGCAGTTACCAATTTATCAAATTCTTTGTAATATCCGATTTCTCCGATGATTACTTTATCTGTAGTTACTCCTGCTTTTTTAAGGTAAGCAGGGATATCAACACCTTTTACCAGTGTTGAAAGCTCAGCCATAGTTTTTGGGTTGTACTGCAATGTGTTGTCACGGCTCTGTTCGTTGGTAAGATAAGTTTTTGCAATACTTTTTTCGTAGTCGACGATTCCTTTTGCCGCTGCATCAGCATTTTTGTAGCCTAATTCTTTCAGCATGGAAGCTACATATTTCTGATATTCAGCAATAGCTTCTGTATTTTTTTCGTTTTCTTTCTGATAGTAATCTCTTCCTAGCCCCAGAGCAGCATTCCCTAAGTACACAGCATTCATTTTAGAATCTTTAAGATCGGCATCAACGCCCCATCCGTACAAAGTATTTTCTCCGTCTTTTGTTACAGAAATCAAATAGTTCTGAAGATCGGCAAGATTTTTAATCGCATCAATTTTATTCAGGTTAGTCTGAATAGGCTTGATTCCGTCTGCATTTCTCTTCTGCATGTTCATATAAGTAGCATACAGATCCTGGATTTTCTTGCCCTCGCTTCCTTCTGCAAATTTATCTTTCAGAAGAGAGTTCAGAATAGTCATTGAGTTGTTATCCGTATCTTCAGCCAGTTTGTTGAAACTTCCCCAGGTCGGTTTATCAGATGGAATTTTGGCTGTTTTCATCCAAGTTCCGCTTACGTAGTTATAAAAATCATCTTGCGGACGTACAGAAGTATCCATAAGGCTAATATCCAAGCCTTTATCTGTGCTGTTAACGGCTGTTTTTACGGCTTTTGCCTGTCCGTTCACTGTATTAAGTGAGCAAACTCCTGCCAGTAAAAACAAAGAAAGCGTTAGTTTTTTCATTATGATAGCAAATTTATTGTATATGTAGTTTTTTTTTGTAATCTGTTACAATTCGTTTCAATAAAAAATTAACAATTATAATATTGATTATTTTTCCTTTGGATAGTTAAAAAGATTACTTTGAAATTAATAAGCCCACCAGGTCCTGAATGATCTTCTGGGAAACGAAATTCATAAAATCGGGTCTGTCCAGATGAGGCATATACAGTTTTGAAGTGACTTCTTTTTCATTGATCCGTATCGTATAAAAAACGGTTCCCACTTCTTTACCGTCTTCACCTTTATCCGGGCCGGCAACCCCTGTTGTGGACATAGAAATATCGGAGCCAAATAATTTCTGACAGCCTTCTGCCATTTCACTGGCCACCTGTTCACTTACAACTGTAAACTGGTCTACGGTTTCCTGAGCAACTTTTAAAATCTCTATTTTCTTTTCTGTAGCATAAGGTACAATTCCGCCGATAAAATATTTTGAGCTTCCGGAATTGGCTGTGATCATTCTTGCCAGTTCACCTCCGGTACAGCTTTCTGCCGTGGATATAGTCAGTTTTCTTTCCGTAAGGATCTCCGCCAGAATTTTCTCTATTTTGTCTTCCGATACTGCGATAACGTGATCTCCTACCAAAGGAAGGAGCTTCTGAATCTCGTCTTCTGCCTGCTGTTTCAGGGCCACTTCATTATCCCCTGAAGCAGTAAGTCTCAGTTTCACACGTGTTCCTACCGGAAGATAAGACAATGCGATATTTTCAGGAAGGGCAAGCTCCCAGTCTTCAATAGTGTCTGCGAGAATACTCTCGGGAATGCCCACCACAGAAACTATTCTGGTATGAATATAGTAAAGATTGAATTTTTCTTTTAGATAAGGAACAATCTGATCTCTGATCAACGGTTTTACTTCATAAGGAACTCCGGGAAGGCTGAAACATAGTTTCCCGTCCTGCTCCATCATCATACATGGTGCCGTTCCAAAATGGTTTTGGAAAACAACAGATTTTGTAGGAACAAAGGCCTGTTCTCTGTTTCTTTCAAGAATATCCAGCCGGCCGCGCCTTTCCATATAATTTTTAAGATGGTTGAAAGTGACCTCGTCCAAGGCAATTTCGTCATTAAAAAATTCTGCCAGTGCTTTCTTGGTTTTATCATCTCTTGTCGGGCCCAATCCGCCTGTTGTAATAATAAGATCTCCAATTTCAAAAGCAACCTTTAAAGTATTTTTAATAGTGGCAATCTCATCTGAAATTGTGAAGATCTGTATAACCTGTATGCCTATGTTTTTAAGTTCTGCGGCAATAAAATTAGAATTGGTATCAACGGTGTTTCCGGAAAGGATTTCATCACCGATCGTAATCAGAACAGCTTTTTCCATATATAAATTCTTGAAAGAAAAATGTCCTGCAAATGACGTAAAAATCTACGGCTAAGACAACATAAAATGATTTTTTCTATCTTTGGCTGATACTGTTTAAAACTATAATTATTCGGCGATGGCAAAATATGATGATGCTTCCTGGCACTATGGCGGAGAATATCCGGAAAATCTACCTGATGAAAATGCAGCTACCCATATCGGAATGTTTCTGACATGGTGCATCAACAATGAACTCATATCAGAAGAGTTGGTGCAAGATTCCACAGATGAGATCCAAAGTGTGAAAAGACGTGAGATGACCGGAGGGCAATTCCTGATTGATATATGTGATGAAAAGTTCAGCCCACATGATCTGAATGATACCGGCAACGGTTTTGCACAGGCTTATTACAATGACGATACTGTCTTCGGAAAAAAATTCAGTTCGTTTACAGATGATTATTCGGAAACCTTTGACAGAAAAGCGGAAGAAAATAATTTCGAGTATGAATCTTTTTATCATGTAGAAGACACATACGAAAACTACGATCTGATAAAGCCTGTTATTGATCAGCGTTTTGAAGAGTGGAAGGAGTTTTCAGGCTACGTGGTTTGAGTTTAGGAGTCGTTACGAATAAGTTGCAGATGCAGAGTTTGCGGCTGTGAATTCAAAAGGCATAAATTAAGAGAAATATCTGGTGGCTGAGGCACTCGAAGCCACCAGCAGTAATGTCTCATATCTGAAGTCTTACATCTACAATCGTAAATCTTGACTATTGGATTCTGGCATTCACATTTCACTTGCGAAGCAAATTCACCATTGGCGTTTTCCAATCACAGTCTTGTATCTGATATCTAAAATCCTGATTTAAATTACTGATTATGCTTCACCCAGATCAATTCATCCGTGTTATACCCTAGTTTTTTTGCTTTTTCGATAAAACGCAGTCTTATACTTTCGGGAATTGAAGTTGTTCTGGATAGGATCCACAGGTATTTTACACTGCTTCCTGCCACCAGGGCATACTGATAATCTTCGTCGATATCAATCACATTGTAACCGGCCCAGATTGGTTTGAAAAATGAAACTTTAAGTCGGGCTTCGGTTTTATCTTTTACAAAACGTGCTTCTCCAATGGATTCTTTCCATTCTTTTTTAACGTAATCATAGCCTTTATTGCGGACACGGATGGAGCCGTTTGGATTTTCGGAGTATTCGGCAGTGACATTATCCATATTTTTCTCGAATCTGTAATCGAAACGGGCAATTTCATACCATCTTCCGAGATATTTCTTAGCATCAAAGTTTTGAACGGCAACAGCTCCTTTGGTAATTCCGGGAGAACAGGAATTGTAAATAATCAACCCCAGAATACCTAATGTAACCGGAACCGCAATTTTCTGAAAAGTTTTCATAATGGAATATTTTGTGATTGCGGTGAAAACTTCAAAAATAATGCCTTTAAGCTTTTAAGGAAGATATTCTAGGAAAAAACCTTCAGAAAATTATCTTTGAAACTGCCAGAAACTTCAATTTCCGTATCATCTGAAAGCATCACAGTTCCACTTTTATGATAAGATTTTACAAATCCAGCATTAATGATGTGGGAACGGTGAACCCTTACAAAAGGATTTTCCAGAAGATCATCGAAATGTTTCAGGAAACGGCAGACCATTTTTTTTGAGCCATCGGTAAGGTAAACCTGTGTGAAATTTCCGTCTGCCTGCAACCTAAGAATATCTTCAGTTTTTACAACATCAAATCCCTGAAGTGTCGGGAGAATGAGCTGCTGCTTTTCAGGCTTTAGTTTTAAATTTTCGAGAAGGATTTTATTACGGTTGAGTTCTTCTTTACTTTCGAGGCTTTCCGCTACTTTATTTACCGCCAGAATAAGCTCCTGAATATCTATAGGTTTCAGGATATAATAACTGGCCGATTTATTGAGAGCCTGCAGCGAATATTGGGAAAATGCTGTGATAAAAATGGTTTCATAAGAAAATTCTTTGGTAGCTTCTAACACATCAAAGGCATTCCCAAAAGGCATTTCGACATCCAGAAAGACCAGCTTCGGCTGTTTTTCAGCAATCAGGGGAACGGCTTCTTTGATATTTTCCGCCTCGCCTATAATTTCTACCTGAGGACAGTATTTCGTGAGATAATTTCTGAGAACTTCTCTTGCAATGATCTCATCGTCTACGATTACGGATTGTATTTTCATTTTTTCAGGTTAGAGTTTTGGAAGAGTGAACATTTTCATTACTATTTCCGTTTTAATTTTCAGATGCGACAGGAGCTTTTAAAGCTTTATTAAATAATATTAATTTTTATAGTAACCTGAACTCCGCCGCTGTTTTCTTTATCTTTTATGCTACATGTGATCTCTTTTTTGTAGAGGTCATTTAACAGCTTTATCCTTTCCAGTGTATTTTTCATTCCCCGCCCTTCTCTGGTTTTCTGGTGTTCCGTTTTTTGCTTTTTACTTTCCTGAATTCCGATTCCGTTGTCTTCAACCGTAATTTTTAAATGCTGAGCTTCTTTTTCAAAATTAAGTTTCAGAAATCCTTTTTCATTTCTGTAGCGCAATCCGTGCCAGACTGCATTCTCAAGAAAAGGCTGAATGAGCATTCCGGGAACTTTAAGGCTCTGCATATTCAGGCTTTCGTCTACATCAATTTCATAATCGAATTTATCAGCAAACCGCGTTTTTTCCAGGGCAAGATAATTTTGGAGCAGATCCAGCTCCTGCTGGAAAGGAATGAAATCTTCAGCAGAATTTTCCATGACGCCGCGCATCAGTTTTGAAAACTTCGTCAGATACTGATTGGCTTCCAGCTCGTTATTGGTTGCTATAAAATGGTTGACACTGTTTAAGCTGTTAAAGATAAAATGTGGATTCATTTCACGGCGCAGCGACTGCAGAGCAATTTTTTTATTTTTGACCTGAACTTTTTTCAGCATTCTGAAAATAAAGATCACGAGGCCCGTCAACAGAATCAAAACTCCGATCAGGCTGTAATTAAAGACATTTTTCCTGCGGATAAGCTGGTCTTTCAGTTCTTTTTCTTTTTCAAGCTGTGATATCCTCTGCTCGGTATCTTCCAGTATTTTATTGTCGATCAGGCTTCTGTCTTTGGAAACGAGATCCGGAAGTTTCCCAAGAAAATCCCTGTACAGCGAAACCGAAGCATCAGTATCTCCTGCAATATTATAGAGGCTGTCCAGCCTTTTTACACTTTTCTGAGCTTCAAGCGTATGTCCTTTTTCAAGGGCAATTCCATAGGCATTTTTTAATAAGGTAACAGCTTCTTCAGGATCATTATTTTTAATATAAATATCAGCCAGCTCCTGGATCTGATTGACTTTTTCCTGTGAATTTTCTTTTACAAAGTCTTCTTTCAGAACTTTCTTTTTGGCTTCAATTGCTTTTTTGAAATTCCTGTTTTCAACATAGAAATCAGTCAGTTTCTGATTGATCTCCAATGCCTGCTGAGGAGCTTCTTTTTTAGAGAGAACATAGGCATTGTTGAGGTTTTCTTCTGCTTTAGGGATATCTTTCTGCTGTATATTGACATCCGCCATCTGGCTGTAACTTGCTGCCAGATCACCTTTATCTTTTGTTTTAAGACTTATATTGATATTATCCTGAATGGCTTCTGCTTTCTGTTCGGGTGTGGGAGAAGAAAGTCTTGCCACGTCATTGGCATTGACAGCCCTGCTTTTTTCAGTATAGCTCATCTCGGCTGCCATGCTGTAATTGCTGATGGCGGGAGTTATTTTGTTCTGCTTTTCCTGAGACTGGGCAATTTTCCGGGTGACAGATTCCAGATTTTTCTTGTCGTTAAGGTTTTTGTAAATAGTTCTGGCTTTGACTAAAAACTCTTCGCTTTTAGCATAATTACCCTGATTGTAGTAATCATTGGCAATTCCCACATAAGTGTCGGCAACGCCTTTATTATCATTGTTGTCTACTGCTTTTTTGAGTCTGGCTGCCGATTTGTAGGCCTGAGTAACCCGCGTGGAATCCTGTGCTGTACAGAAATTTCCTGCAGCAAGAATGAAGATAAACAGTATTTTAAAAACTAATTTCACGGGTTTCAGATCTTGAATGCAAAGTAAGTAAAACTTTAGGTATCCTTTGGTATTCTTTACCAAGTCAAAACTTCATTTCACCAAGTTTGCCAGTTAAAAAATCAAACCTTTACATGTTCCTTAAAATTCTGTAACAGAAGGCAGTCCGTCTTTTGTTATATTTGTATTGTTACTTTATCCCAAACTCATGTGCAAAAAATTCCAGATCGCATTGGCAACTTTCTTTTGTATGAACATTTTTCATGCACAGATCTATATTGAAAATGTAACTGTTGTGGATGTTATTCACAAAAAACTGATTCCTGCCCAGACTGTTGTCTTTTCAGGAAAGCCAATTACAGAAATAAAACCCAGCAGGCAGATCAAAATTCCGAAGAACTCCCATGTTATTGACGGTAAAGGTAAATACCTGATGCCAGGAATGACGGATGCACACGTCCATTTTTTCCAGAGCGGCGGTCTATATACAAGACCGGATGCCCTTGATCTCAGAAAACATGTTCCTTATGAAAAAGAAATCAGCTGGAGCCATCATAATATGGAAGAGCTTCTGCAGCGTTATCTTAAAATGGGAATGACGTCAGTAATTGATCCCGGAGCAACGTATAATTTACTAAAACTCAGAGATTCTTTGAAAGAGAATGTCCGTCTGCCTTCAGTGTATATGTCGGGACCGCTCATTACTACTTATGAGCCTGAAGCTTTTAAAAATCTTAATAAAGATGAACCTTTCAGGCTGCTCTCGTCTGTGGATGATGCTAAGAAACTGGTTCAGGAACAGATTGCTTATCAACCTGATTTTATTAAGATATGGTATATCGTAACGGGAGATGCACAGAAAAAGAAAGAACAGGCAAAGGAATTGGAACCGGCTATAAAAGCAGTTATTGATGAGGCTCATAAAAATAATTTAAAGATCGCCATTCATGCAACAGAACGCTTCACCGCTGAAACAGCTGTACAAAACGGTGCCGATTTTCTGGTACATAATATAGAGGATGAAGTGATTTCTGATGATTTTATAAAGCTTTTAAAATCAAAAAAGGTCATTGTATGCCCTACCCTTACGGTAATGGATAATTATTATGATACTTACGGACAAAAGAAGACCTACACTACTTATGAGCTGGAAAATTCTCATCCAGAAAGCATTGGCTCTATGTACGACCTGAAGCATCTTACACAAACTTCAGACTCTGTTATACTTAATAAGCGTAAAGCAAGGTTCAGTGAACCTAAGATCAAAGCCTATATCTCAAAAACGGATTCCATCAGAGCTGTTAATCTCAAAAAAATGGCTGAAGGAGGTGTAACCATCGCTGCTGGTACGGACGCCGGAAATATCGGAACGCAACATGCATCATCATTTATCTCAGAACTTAAGGCCATGAAGGAAAGCGGGATGGACGAATGGCAGATTCTTCAGTCGGCAACCATTAACCCTACGAAGATCCTTAATAAGGAAAAGGAGTCCGGCAGCATTGAAGTGGGAAAAGCAGCTGATCTTGTTTTACTGAATTCTAATCCTGTTGAAAATCTGGACCATCTTACTGATATTGATTGGGTTATAAAAAACGGACTTCCTATAGACCATGAAAGAATTGTAAAAGTGACACCGGAATCCCTGGCTCAGCAGCAGGTGAATGCTTATAATGCGAGAAATATTGAAGCATTTCTGGAGCCTTATGCAGAGGATGTAGAACTGTACCTGTTTCCAGGAAAGCTGATCAGCAAAGGAAAGGAAGCCATGAGAAAAACATATTCCAATCTGTTTGATAAATCTCCGGATCTTCATTGCGAAATCAAACAGAGGATTGTGAATCTTAATACTGTTATCGATAAAGAGAGCGTTTCGGGATTGAGACCTGGTGTAAAGACGGAAGCAACAGCTATTTATGAAATTAAAAACGACAAAATCTCAAAGGTTTACTTTATCCATTAGTTTTATTTTTTGAACCCTTAAAAATGATTCAAATCATATTTAAAAAATTTGAAAAAGACGATTCTCACAGGGATTGTCTTTTTTTGTGACCATCCACCAAGTGAAAACCTCATTTCACCAAGTCTCTTCATTTCCGGTTTCAGATCGCCGTAATTTTACTTCAGAATTTAAAACAAGAAATTATGAAATTGAGACATTTTTTATTGATCGGAATCTTTACTCTGGGAAGTTTTGCCCATGCACAGGAAGTAAAGAAAAATGCAATTGAAGTTACAGGGATTGCAGAAATGGAAGTAGAGCCGGATGAAATTATCTTCAGCATCGGCATCAAAGCGGATAACAAAAACGAATTGGCAGACAACGAAAAAAAGCTGATTGAAACATTAAAGAATTCCGGAGTGAAGAACGAAGACATCAAATTTAAATCGATGTATCAGAATGTATATGCTAAAAATGGAAAATTTACAAAAAATTACCAGTTCAAGGCCAGTGCAAAAGCAAATATCAGCAAAATATTCGAAGACCTGAACCAGAAATGGGTAAGCAGCCTGAACGTTTCAGAAGTAAAGAATACTAAAATTGCTGATTTTAAGAAAACCGTTAAGATCAATGCTTTAAAAGCAGCCAAAGAAAAAGCGGATTATCTTTTGGAAAGTATGGGCAAAAAGGCCGGAGCTCCGATTGAGATCATCGAAATTGAAGATTACACCAGCGATACGGTTCTTCCTGTAGCTTATAAAAGCAGCATGAGAAATATACAGCTTGAAGCGGCAGATGCCGTAACCGATTTTTCTTTTGACAATATTGAAAATATCAAGCTGAAATACAGCATCAAAACGAGATACGAAATCCTTTAAAATAAACAGATTTAAGACAGTCCGGAAGGGCTGTTTTTTTTGTCTTAAACCAGCTTTATAAGTTCACCAAGTGAAAGTCAGGTTTCACCAAGTCTCCCGGTTTTCATCCTTAAATACAGATAATTTTACTTCAGGAATTATAACAATAAATAAGTTAAGATTCAATATTACAGCAGATAACCAATAAAAAAATAGAATTATGACAACTTTAAAAATCTTAGCCCTGACAGCCGGTACTTTTTTTTTAAGCTCAGGAAGTTTTTCAGACGCCCGCTGTTCAAACAGCAATACATCAGGCAGAGAGACATTTATTCAAAATGCTTCGGTAATACAGCCTGTGGTAACATCAAAGGATAACAAAATCCAGGTTGCCCTTCTGCTGGATACTTCCAACAGTATGGACGGGCTGATTGATCAGGCCAAATCAAGACTTTGGAATATTGTGAATACGCTAACCACTCTGAAGTATAATGGTCAGGCTCCCCAGATAGAAATTGCCCTTTATGAATATGGGAATGACGGTATCCGTGATGAAAATTATATCCGCCAGATTACTCCGCTTACGCAGGATCTTGATCTGGTTTCCGAGAAATTATTTGCACTAAGAACTAACGGGGGAAGTGAATATTGCGGTGCCGTAATCCGTGATGCCTCGATGAACCTGAGCTGGGATGGCAACGAAAAAAGCATGAAACTGATCTATATCGCCGGCAATGAACCGTTTGACCAGGGAAGGGTGAATTACAAGGAAGTCATTTCCAAAGCTAAAAGCAAAAACATTTATACCAATACCATTTTCTGCGGAAACAGAGAAGAAGGAACCCAAACCTTCTGGCAGAACGGAGCAGTAGTGGGCGGCGGTAAATATTTCAATATCGACAGCGACAGGAAGGTGATTTATATTGAAACGCCTTATGATGTAAAAATCTCAGAATGCAATACAAAACTGAATGACACCTACATTTATTATGGAAGTCACGGCTCTGAATATAAGCTTAAGCAGGTTACACAGGATAGAAATGCAGAAGTTCAGTCGGCTTCCAATTACGTAGAAAGAGCCGTAGCCAAGTCTAAAAAGAATGCTTATAAAAACGACCACTGGGACCTGGTAGACAAAGCTGAAAGTGATGCAGGGTTTATTGCTACAGTGAAAGATGATGTGCTGCCGGCCGAACTAAAAGGCAAAAGCAAGGAAGAAATTAAAAAAGCAGTTGCCATAAAATCTACAGAACGCGGGAAAATTCAGAAGGAGATTGAAGAGCTTTCCAGAAAACGTCAGGAATATATTGATGCCGAAATGAAAAAACGGGGCAATGCAGATACTGATGACCTTGGAAAAGCAATTGAAAGTTCTATTTTGGAGCAGGCAAAAGCAAATGGATATACTGCTAAATAATAGTTCCAAAATCCGTACAGATGGTGGCTTTGAATATCTTTAGCCATCATTTTGTTTTGGTATTGGTCTGGTCTTAACTTCAATCTTCATGTACATCCGGTGGCTAACCACCGGTTTTTACCTCCCAAACTTAAAATACCTTGACAGCGGGTGTTTTTTATTTTCCATAAACCGGGAAGCCATTTCCATCCCTGTCACAGAAAACGTGATTCCGTTTCCACCGAATCCCAGTACAAAATAAGAATTCTTAAACTTTTTATGCTCGCCAATATAAGGCAGTCCGTCTTTGGTTTCCCCAAAAGTTCCGGCCCATACAAAATCTGTATAAAAATGATAATCAGGTTTTATTTTCTTCAGGTTTCTCAGAATCTCTTTTTCCTTTTTATCCAGAAGGACATCCCGCTTTTCAGCACTGTAGAAATCTTCGTCGCCTCCTCCGATCAGAAGCCGGCCATCGGCTGTTGCACGCATATAGATATAAGGTGTATCCGTATTCCAGATCAGGGTATTGCTGATATTCTTGAATTTATCGCCATCAATTTCTGAAACGAGGGCATACGTGCTTTTTAAATCAACAAAATTTTCCTTCAGCAGATTTTTGCTTTCATATCCAATACAGTAGATCACTTTTTTAGCTTTGATCTGAAAACCGCTGTTTACCGTTATCAGATTAAAACCTTTGTGATATTCCACTTTTGTCATTTCAGTCTTATCAAATATTTCTAAACCTTTTCTTATATTGTGTTTAAACAATTCATGGGCGAATTTAAAAGCATCAATACTGGCTCCCTGCCTGGAAAGAATTCCACCATATGTGTTTTCAAGTCCAAACTGCTCCATCACTTTTTCTGCTTCTATCCATTTTACATCAAATCCTGCATCTTTTCTTGCCATATATTCATCTTTCAGCCACTTTACATCTTTCTTTTTTGAGGCAAAATACAAGGATTTCTTCCGTTTAAAGCCTGCATCGGATCTGATTTGTTTTGAAAGTTTTTCGAGGGTATCTATTGCATCAGAACAGGCTTTGTAACTTTCTACAGCACCTTTTTTGCCAATCAGTTCTTCCAGCTTAAAGAGGGGAACATCTATTTCATACTGTAGCATAGAAGTCGTTGCTGAAGTACTCCCGTTACAGAGCTCGCGTTTGTCAATCAGGATCGTTTTATAGCCGTCACTCACCATTTGATGGGCAATAAGACTTCCGGTAATACCACCGCCTATAATGAGTATATCACAGTCTTTATTTGATTTAAGGGATGGGTATGAAGCGGTCAATCCGTTTTTTAGAAGCCAGAAAGGTTCATTTGATTTTAGATCCATAATTGAATATTACATTTAAAACAATAACATTTATAAGTATTTTAACGATTTTTTATCAATTAATGGTGCAATTATTGTACCCAGTTTTAAAATCCAACCCACTTAAAATAATTAGTATGATAACAATTATTCCAGAAGCTCCGGAAAATGTTGCGGCATTCAGTGCGACCGGAGATGTGACGAAAGAAGATTTTGAAAACCTTGTCATCCCTCATGTAAAAGAAAAAGTAGACCAGTTTGGCGAGCTGAATTACTTACTGTATTTGGATACTGATCTGGATAATTTTACCATGGGCGCATGGCTTGAAGACGCATTTTTAGGATTAAAAAATCTCACAAAATGGAACCGTACAGCTATTGTTACAGACAAAGAAGCGGTACAGAATTTCACAGATATTTTCAGTGTTCTGATGCCGGGAGAATTTAAATCTTTCCCTAAAGAAAACTTATATAATGCACTTTACTGGTGTAAGAACGGTAATGAAGTGGAAGTATAGCATTATTGATAAAGAAAAAGAGGCTTTGTTCATCGACTGAACAAAGCCTCTTTTATATCTAGACAGTTGATTATAAATCTTTAAAGTGCTTCAGAAGTGCTTATAATCCGGTTTACTGTTACTTATCACAAGGTACACATTCTACAGCTGCATCATCATTGTCAGGAGTTTCTTTCCCGTACAGATATCTGTATCTCAAACTTATTGCCAGACCAATGAATGTCATCCCCACTCCTACTAACGATGGATATTTAAAGGAAAACCCGTACTCCAGAGGAATTCCGCCCAGAAATGCACCCATCGCATTGGCAATATTAAATGCCGCCTGCATAAATGCGGCAGCCATCATTTCGCTCTTAGGAGCCGCCTTCATCATCATGATATTAATAGGTGCGGCAACAGACATCGACAGCGCGCCACAGATAAATGTCAGTATCAGTGCCATATTCTGGTTCTCTGCAAAGAAAAATACTCCTGCCAGAGAAATCATCATCAGAAAGATCAGCAAAGCACATGTTTTCTCAGGTCCCAGCCTGTCTGAAATAAATCCTCCGGCAAGATTTCCAACAACCATTCCGGCACCGGCAAGAATCATTACATAAGCCATATGATTGCTTTGGATTCCGGCAACGATTGTCATTAAAGGAGTGATATAGCTGAGCCATGTAAACAGTCCTCCAAACCCAATCGCTGTAATTCCTAAAACCAGCCATGACTGTTTATTTTTAAGAAATTTCAATTCTTCCAGGAAATGGGTATTCTGATTCGATTCTATGGCCGGAAGCCATAATTTCAGGAATAATATGGCAAAAAGCCCGATTAATGCTACAATGGCAAAGTACAGCTTCCAGTGGTAAACATGTCCGATATACGTGACCAGTGGAACCATGATCAGATTCGCGATCGTAAGCCCTGTAAACATTAAGGATATATAAAATGCCTCCTTTCCTTTTCCAGCCATGCGGGATGCGACTACCGTTCCTACTCCGAAAAACGCACCGTGAGGGAGTCCGGACATAAATCTGATGATCAGCATGCTCGTATAATCAGGAGCTACCGCAGAAAGCCCATTAAACAGCGTAAAAAGGATCATTAAAACCATTAACACTTTTTTAGGTGGGAATTTCACGGAATACCCGATCAGGATCGGAGCTCCGATTACTACTCCCATCGCATAGGCCGAAATAAGGTGCCCTGCTTCAGGAATGCTAATTTTTAAGGTATTCGCAATATCAGGAAGCAGTCCCATTACGGTAAATTCCGTAGTTCCTATTCCCAGACCACCTATGGCTAAAGGTATTATTCTTTTATCAATCTTCATTGTCAGTAAACTTCTTTTCGAATTAATTTTAAATGATTTTTTCTGAAAAATAAAAACAGTTTTCCATCTTTACTTTGAAAGTGCAAAAGTCGCGAGAAATATCGGTTTTCACTTCTCCTGAAATGATAAAAATTTGCTCCATATTAACCTTTTTATGTAATTTTAAAATCAGAATCTATCAAATGAGAACAGGATGAAAATTCAGAAAGAAATCATAGAGTTTGAAAACGGGAAGTCTTTTAAGCTTTTCTCACCGTCTTTAAAGAACTGCTTTTTCTGGCATCATCACCCGGAAATAGAGCTTGTTTATGTAGAAGCCATCAACGGGATCCGTCATGTAGGACGGGATATTTCTGTTTTTACAGAAAGTGATCTGCTTTTAATAGGTTCCAATGTACCTCATCTTAATTTTGATTACGGTATTCAAACGGAATGCAGACAATTGGTGCTGCAGATGAGAGAGAACTTTCTTCAGGATATTGTTGTTTCCGTTCCTGAATTTGAAAGCATTAAAAAACTTCTGGAAAAGTCTTATTTGGGCCTTTCATTCTCAGGAGAAACAAAAAAAATGGTTGTCGAAAAGCTTCATGAAATCAAAGATAAAAACTCTTTTGATTCCCTGATAGGACTGATTGAAATCCTTCAAATTCTCGCTGCCTCAGATGAAATAAAAGAACTGAATAAGGAAGACACCAGAATAAAATGGTTCCTGAATGATAAGATCAGAATGGGAACGATCTACGATTACATCCACGAAAATTATGATAAAAAACCTAATGTCAACGAAATTGCAAAAATTGTCAGCCTTAGCACTCCTGCTTTCTGCCGTTATTTTAAAAAGCAGACGAATATGACGTTCACGGATTTTGTTAATAATTACAGGATCAATCAGGCTAAAATATTTCTACTGAAGGATTATTCTGTGACAGAAGTTTGTTTTCAGGTAGGTTTCGAGAGTCTGTCGTATTTTAATAAACTGTTCAAGCAGCATACGGGTGAAACGCCTTCAGAATTCAGGAAAAAGCATTTGAAGAATATTGAAGTGAGAAACTAGTTTTTTTCGTTGTTTGCGAGTATTTCTGATGTTTTTTATAACCACCCCGTCAAAAATTCTTTGAATTTTCGCCACCCCTCCACGGGAGGGGAATTCTGAGCCGACTATTTTTATCAGTTTGAAAATCTTCGATTTTCAAAGAACTTATGTGCTCTTCCTTTAAGAAACGTTTTTACTTAAAATAACTTAAGTGTTAAAAAGCTTTTGTAGCTTTTGTGGTTAAAAGTTTAGTCGGTGAGAACTTCGAGAGCCTCAGTTCCCGGTAATTTTTTGTTATCAATAATTAAAATTATCGCCGTAATCAGCTGTGTAGCCTTCAAAGTGGGCTGAGGCTCTCAAAGCCACTTATTTTTCTAATATTTTAATTAAACAAAAACCGCTTCAAAAATGAAGCGGTTATATTTTTAGTGAATATGTTTTTCAGCGTGGTAGGAACTTCTTACCAACGGTGAGCTTTCTACGTGTCTGAAACCTAAGCTTCTGGCAAAATCTCCCAGCTCGTCAAACTCTTCCGGTGTAATGAATTTTTTTACCGGCAGATGTTTTTTGGTAGGCTGAAGATACTGTCCAAGTGTGATGACATCTACGTTGGCATTTCTGATATCCTCAATGGTCTGGAAAACCTCATCTTTAGTTTCCCCCAAACCAAGCATTACCCCGGTTTTTGTTCTTCTCTGACCAGCTTCTTTTAGGTATCTCAGAACTTCTAAACTTCTTTCATATTTGGCCTGGATCCTTACTTCTCTTGTCAGACGTTTTACGGTTTCCATGTTGTGAGAAATCACTTCAGGGGCCACATCTACCAATCTGTCAATATGTTTCGTAAGTCCCTGGAAATCCGGAATAAGAGTTTCCATGGTTGTGCCCGGAGAAATTCTTCTTACCGCATTTACAGTTTCAGCCCAAAGGATGGAACCCATGTCTTTCAGATCATCACGGTCTACAGACGTAAGAACAGCATGCTTGATCTTCATTAATTTAATAGAACGGGCCACTTTTTCAGGCTCATCCCAATTAACGTCAAGCGGTTTCCCTGTTCTGACGCCGCAGAATCCGCAGCTTCTTGTACAGATATTTCCTAAGATCATGAACGTTGCCGTTCCTTCTCCCCAGCATTCACCCATATTCGGACAGCTTCCGCTCTGGCATATGGTATTTAATTTATATTTGTCTACCAAAGTCCTAAGCTCCCTGTAATTCTTTCCGGTAGGAAGTTTTACGCGGATCCACTTTGGTTTTTGAACGGTAGTATCTTGAACTAAATTCTCCATTTATTTCTCAAATTGAGCTTCAAAGTTAGTGATTTTTTTATCGAAACAATCAAAGACAAACATTGATGAAACATATAATTTCGTAATTTTAAACCACTAAAATCAAATATGAATAAAATCCTTTTTACTTTATCCGTTGTTATCAGTACATTTTGCTTTGCCCAGAAAGAGCTTCAGCCGGCAGGCTCGGAAATTATTGAAACGGTGGAAGGAGATCTGGACGGTGATAAAATTCCTGAACGAGTGGTTATTTATACTACAGCAGATGAAGGTGAACTGGGGAAGATCCGTGAAATCCAGATTCAGAAAAAAAGTGGCGGAACATGGATGATCCTGGAGAAATCAAGAAACGCCATTCTTGAAAGTGCCGGTGGAGGGATGATGGGTGATCCGTATCAGAGTACAGCTATTTCAAAGGGAATTCTGAATATCACCCAGGCAGGCGGAAGCAGCTGGAAATGGAGCTATACAGATAAATACAGGTTTCAGAACGGACATTTTGAACTGATTGGCCATTCTTCAACGTATGGAAGACCCGGAGATTATTGGACAGAGATAGATTTTAATCTCTCTACAGGACAGCTCAATTATGAGAAAGAAGTAGAGAATATTGCTGAATATGGTAAATCCAGGCAGGAAACCTATATTAAAAAAGGCTTGAAAATAGACCTGCAGAACAGAAATAAGAAGGAACCAAGGAAAATTATTCTTCCTAAAACAAAGGAGGAAGTTTATCTGTGAAAGTTTTGAACCTTTAAAACTCTATTAAGGTAAGCTTTGCTTTTAAGACTGAACGAGGCTGATTATCTTACTAAGCTATTAATTATCATCAAATTCATTATTTTTCAGCAGCTCGGCAAGAACTTTCTTGGCGCGCATTACTCTTACTTTGGTATTGGCAACGGAAATCCCGAGCTCTTCTGCAATTTCCTTGATACTTTTTTCTTCAAAGAATCTTAATTTTATAATATCCTGGTAATTGGCATCCAGCGACTCGATGGTCTTGATGATTTTTTTCTGCTCTTCTTTGGAGATCATCAGCTCTTCCGGAGATTTTGCAAACTGGTTTTTTACCTCATCCAGATTTTCGGTAGGGTCCTGGTTTTCGCGGCTTCTTTTTCTCCAGAAATCAATGACTGTATTCTGGGCAATGGTTAATATCCAGGTTTTAAACTGAAAATGCGGATCATACATATCCAGCTTCGACAGCACTTTTGAAAAAACGTTCACTGTGATCTCATCTGCATCATTTTCATCTTTCACTTTTTTCATGACAAAAGAGAAAACATCCACCCAAAAAATATTGATGAGTTTGGTCTGGGCCTTCTGGTCCTTTTCTTTTGCCTTTTGAATAAGCAGGAATAGCTGTTCGTCGTTCATTATTAACAAATATAATTTTTTTAAGTGAAAGCACAAAGGGGCTGACAGGCCTTTTTATCCTCCGATTTTTTTACCTCCGGACATCTATTCTCTATACTCCTGAATTTACTATCTTTGCATCGTAAAATTTTAAAGAAAATTATAGATGAATTCCTTTATAGAAGAACTAAAATGGCGTGGTCTTTTTGCCGATATGATGCCAGGAACCGATGAACAACTGAATAAAGAGGTAACTACTGCATATATTGGTTTCGACCCGACTGCTGATTCTTTGCATATCGGAAGTCTTATCCAGATCAAAATTTTAGCGCATTTCCAACAGCACGGACACAAGCCTATCGCTTTGGTAGGCGGTGCTACAGGAATGATCGGAGATCCTTCAGGGAAATCTGCAGAAAGAAACCTGCTGGATGAAGCTACTCTTCTTCATTATGTAGACTGTTTAAAGAACCAGCTTTCAAGATTTTTGGATTTTGAAGGTAATGGCCCTAATAAAGCTGAATTGGTCAACAATTACGACTGGATGAAGAATATTTCTTTTCTTGATTTTGCTAAAAATGTAGGAAAGAATATCACGGTGAACTATATGATGGCGAAAGATTCTGTAAAAAAGAGATTTTCGGGAGAAAGCGGTGCAGACGGGATGAGTTTTACCGAGTTCACTTACCAGCTTATTCAGGGATATGATTTCCTTCATCTGTATCAAAATAATAATGTGAAGCTTCAGATGGGAGGTTCTGACCAGTGGGGAAATATCACTACAGGTACTGAACTGATCCGAAGAAAAGCCCAGGGAGAAGCATTTGCATTAACAGTTCCTTTGATTACCAAGGCTGACGGCTCTAAATTCGGAAAGTCTGAAAGCGGAGAAAATTACTGGCTGGACAAAAAGAAAACATCTCCATACAAATTCTACCAGTTCTGGCTGAATGCTACGGATGAGGATGCTGAAAGATTCATTAAATTCTACACATTCATTGGAAAGGAAGAAATTGACGCTTTAATTGAAGAGCACAAAACGGCTCCTCACGAAAGAAAACTTCAAAAGAGACTGGCTGAAGAAGTAACCGTATGGGTACACGGCAGAGAAGAATATGAAAAAGCAGTAAAAGCTTCGGAAATTCTGTTCGGCCGTTCTACCGCCGAAGATCTTGTAAGCCTGGACGAAGAAACTTTCCTTGAGGTTTTTAACGGTGTTCCGCAGAAAGAAGTTGCAAAAGCTGATGTTCTGGGAATAAGTATTATTGATCTTCTTTCTGAGAAATCAGGTTTCCTAAAGTCTAAAAGTGAAGCTCAAAGAGAGATCAAAGGGAATGCAATTTCTGTAAACAAAGAAAAGGTAAATGATACTTATACCGCTAATGAAAGTGATCTTATCGACGGTAAATTCTTACTGCTTCAAAAGGGTAAGAAAAGCTATTTTATCGTGAAGGTTATTTAATTCAGTATCTTATAAATAAAAAGACCGGCGCTGAGATTGATCTCAGCGCCGGTTTTATTCATGAAGTTATTTAGTTTTAGAATACATAACTTGCGGAAGCCGACAAATACTGCCCGCTGGAAGTTCCTTCTTTTTTCAGCTCGCCATCTACCCAGATCTGAACCTTCAATGTAGAAGAAGCATCTGCCCCGATTGCATTGACAGCAACATTAGCATTATAAGCTCCCGCTTCTGATGTCACCTCCGGACTTGTCCATGTTGTTCCGCTAAGACTTGAAGCTGTGGTTGGGTTACCATCAATTCCATATACCGCTACCTCGATATCACTTCCTGAAGAAGCAATAGCTTTAAAAACAACTTTATGGCTGCTTTTTGCCGGACCGTTGTCATCGTCATCATCGTTGCTACAAGATGCTGCAAACCCTATGAACATCGTTGTCAGCAATACTACAAATGTCCCTTTAAGCAACTGGCTCATTCTCATTCTTTTCATAATCTTTTGTTTAAATTTTTAATTATTTATTTAATATTCTATGATCAGTGATTTGATACCTGCAAAGCTATTAGAGTCGACAAACTTTATCAATCCTGAAAAAGGTGTAATTTTTTCTACCTAAAATCAGGTATTTTATTTGCTAAAATTTTTAATTAAATTGAGCAGTTTTAAAAAAATTATACAGAACCGAATCCAATGAAGAGATTACTTATTCTATTAAGCCTACTATTGTCTTTTACTCTGCAGGCACAGGTTATCCCTCTTAATGAAAAGTCCTATTTAGACAGCTTACAGAATATTACTAAGACTACGGCAGCAAATACTTCAAAAGCAACAGCATTTTTTCTTTTATCAAATTATTACAGAAACAGTGATTCTCTTTTAAGCAAAAAATATTTAGCAAACGGGAAGGCATTCATTAAAAATGATCCTTTTCTTACAGCAAAATATGATTACTACGAAGGACAATACAATCTTGACCGGAATAAAGAAAGGGCAGCCCGCTCCTATCAACAGGCCATTAAGGCATTCTCAAAATTAAAAACCAAGGAATCAGGTTTCTACCAGTCTTTAGCCTGGTATAGCTATGGGGTGACGCAAAAAGATAAGGCAGGCTACCCTTTTTTAGTGAAGACCATTGTTGAAAAATGCATTCCATTGATTAAAAAATACGGAGACAGCAAAAACTTAGGATTTGTATATACTCAGCTTGCAATCATCCTTACATATAATGCCCAGTTTGAAAAGGCCGGGAACTATAATAATAAAGCTTTAGAAATTCTTGAAAAAAATTATCCGGGTTCTGCCGAATTATTTTACACCTACCTGAATTTTGCCAGCAATTTCTGCTATCAAGCCAAGGGAAATGAAGCCAAAAAATTTCTGGACAAAGCTGAAAAACTGATCATGCCTTATCCTGAATCTTCGTCCAACTCGTTTTTTTATTATGGTAAAACACTTTACTTTATTACGAAACAGCAAAATGCAGAGGCATTACCTATTATTGAAAAAGGGCTTTATTACACCAAAAAGTTTAATCAGAATCTTCAGGGACAGATGTTCTATTTTAATAAATACGACATTTTAAAGAAATTAAAAAGGTATGGAGAAGCTAAAAATGTTCTGGAAGATATTTTAACGGAAAAATCACTTGTTCTTGATCTTAATAACAGAAAAACCATCTACAGACAACTTTCTGCCTTGAATGAAGAAATGGGAAATGCTAAGGAAGCTTTGGTTTGGGAACAGAGATATTCTAAACTCAATGACAGCCTGAGCAGTGAGAATGTAAGGCTTGAGATTAACAAAATTGAAGCAAAATTCAATACTGCCGAAAAAGAAAGAAAAATAGCAACCCTGAATGCTGAAAAGAATCAGAAAGATCTGGAGGTGAATAAGAAAAATTCCTATTTATGGGGGCTTAGCCTGATTTTATTATTGGCTTTAAGTCTGTTGGTTTTTCTTTTCATCCTGTTCAGAAAAAATAAAAAAATCTCTGAACAAAGAATAAACGACATTAAACAGAAGGAAGAACTCTCTCTTACCAAAGCTATTCTTGATGGCGAAGAAAGGGAAAGAGAGCGTATTGCCAGGGACCTCCACGATGGTTTGGGCGGAATGCTTGCCGGCGTTAAAATTAATTTCTCCACCTGGTCATCCAGCCATTTGCATCCTGAAAAGGACAAAGAGTTTTATACAATTTTAGGGCAATTAGACAGATCTGTAAGCGAACTTCGTCACATAGCAAGAAATTTAATGCCTGAATCCCTTCTTAATTTCGGTCTGGAAACAGCTTTAAATGATCTTTGTGAATTTCACTCCAGGAAAGATTTAGAGATTGATTTCCAAGCCATTGATATTGATAAAAATCTACCTCTGAATATTCAGCTTAATATTTACAGAATTGCACAGGAGTTATTGGCAAATGCTCTAAAACATGCTGAGGCCAGCAGTATTCTGCTCCAGTGTTCCCAGTCCGAAGAATGCTTTATGATTACCATTGAAGACAATGGAAAGGGATTTGATAAAAAAATTGAACAGACAACGAAAAGCATGGGACTCCGAAACTTAAAAAACAGGGTGAATTATCTGAAAGGTAAAATGGAAGTAAATTCCGACAGCCAGGGGACAACAATTAATATTGAACTTAACACGAATGGAGAATAAAAAAATAAATATTGTCATTGTAGACGATCACCCCATTGTCATAGAAGGATTAAAAATGATGCTCAACAGTCAGCTCGGGTTTAGTGTTTCCGAAAGTTTTACTTCGGGCTCAGAGATCATTGGTTTTATTATGAACCATCAGGTGGATATTATCCTTTTGGATATTACCTTACCTGATGCCAATGGTACAGAGCTTTGCCGGGAAATAAAGAAAATATCGCCGGATACTTCAGTCATCATGTTCAGTAACCGTTCTGAAAGAAGTATTATCATGCAGTCTATACAACACGGCGCCAGCGGTTATATCCTTAAAAACACCTCTATAGATGAACTGGTGGTATGTATTCAGGGAGCCTATTCCGGAAATATTGTTTTCTGCAATGAGACTAAGCAAATCATCAGCAAACCTTCTCAAAACGATTTGCAGGTGCCCAGACTGACGAAAAGGGAAAAACAGATCCTACAAATGGTAGCCGAAGGGAAAACCAGCATGATCATTGCTGATGAACTTTTCCTGAGCCCGCTTACCGTAGATACCCACCGCAAAAATTTATTGCAGAAGTTCCAGGTAAAAAATTCTACCGAGCTCATCAACCGTGCCATCCAGCAAAATATGATTGAAAAACAGTAAATAAAAAAACCGCTTCAAAAGCGGTTTCATTTATATAATAAGTAAATATCTTACAATTCTAAGAAGCTGTAATCAATGGAAGCGACCATAGGCCCTGCTCCTACTTTCTTATCAGTTTTTACGATTTCGCCATCTATCCAAAGATTGATTACCAATTCTGAATCGGCATCCGGAAGATCGGCTTTAGCATCAAGATTTAACTGTGCCTGGCTGGAATTCACAAAGAATTCACCACTAGTCCAAACAGTTCCTACAGGATCGAAAATATCAGTTTTAGTTGTTCCTACCTGTGTTACGATAGCTTTAATAACTCCTCCGGTAGTTGTTTTCACTTCAAACTGAACAACATGATCTTTGAATTCTTCGTCGTCGTCATCCTTTTTACAAGAATTCACTACAGTAATTACCGAAAATAATAAAACGAATAAAAAAGAAAGTCTAAGTAAACTTTTTGATTTGTAAAATTGCTTCATTTCTCCAAATAGATTTTTAATGTTTCAAATATAAGTTTTTTATTAATATAAAAATAACTTTTATGAAAAATTTCCAACAAAGTTTTCTAAATAATATCAAATCAATAAAAAGCACAATTACAGTAGCGGCCTATATTGGGGCTTACATTCATGTGAATTATTAAGTGGAAAACCCGGCACCTAAGTTTTGAATTTACAATATGATTTATTAATTATATTTGCTGTATGAATTTAGATTATATAGTAAGAGAACCGGAACATATCACCCCAAATACTACCGTCCTTTTCATGCTTCATGGCTATGGCAGTAATGAGCAGGATCTTTTCAGCTTCAGGGAAACTCTTCCCGCCGACTGGCTTATTGTAAGCTTCAGGGCCCCCAGGGACACCCAATTTGAAGGATATTCCTGGTTTGACATTGATTTCAACAATCCTGAAAACTTCATCGACCTTTCCCAGGCCAGAGAATCTTTAGACGGAGTCCTCGAAAATATCCTGAAAATTGTAAATCATTATGGACTTACCGAAGGTAAAGTACATTTGTGTGGCTTCAGCCAGGGCGGAATACTCTGTTACGCGTTAGCTTTAAAGCACCCCGATCTGTTCAGTTATGTGGCGTGCTTAAGCAGCTATCCTGAGGAAAAACTTCTGAATGGTATTGTAAAAGATAAAAAGAAGCTGGAAAGGCTCCGTTTCTTTGTATCACACGGAACAGATGATGCTGTTATCCCAATGGAATGGGGAAGAAAAGCGGCTGATCTTCTTTATGACCTGAGCTGCTATTTTACGTTCAGAGAATATATGAGCGGACACGGTGTGAATCAGAAAAACTATATAGACCTGATGGATTTCTTCTCAAAATAACAACAGTTCATTTAAATTAACTTTTCAATCAATACCTCTGCTTCATTGCAGTTTATATAAACATTCCTGCTTTTGGAATGTTTTTTTATTGATAGTAAGGATAAATTCAGTAAATTCAGTAAATGAAACTTAAGCTTTTTTTACTGGCATTATTCTTCAGCATTTTTATAGGTGCACAAAATTCTTTTGAGCTGGTAAAGGTTAAAAAAGCGGTCATTCCTTTTAAACTGATCAACAATCTTATCTTTATTCCCATCAATGTTAACGGTGCAGAGCTTACCTTTATGCTTGATACGGGAGTTGCAGAAACCATTCTTTTCAGCCTTGACAATAAAGAGATCAAGCTGGAAAATATTGAGAAGATCAAATTTTCAGGGCTTGGAGGGAATTTAAGTATAGACGGTTTTAAATCTGACCGTAATATTGCAAAAATAGGTGATCATATTATTAATTCTTCCATGCTTTTATTTATTGTCATCGATGAAGAATTCAATATTTCATCACATATCGGAATTCCGGTGAACGGGGTTATCGGGTATCATTTTTTTAAAAACCATCCTATTTCAATTGATTATACCTCAAAAAAAATAACGGTCTACCAGGATGCCAATGTATTCAAAAAAAAGGTTCGAAAGTTTGATGTGCTTCCTATGAGTGTTGAAAAGGACAAACCTTACATTAACGCTGATGTAGAGATGACCCGGGAAAAGAAAAGCTCAAAGCTGCTGATAGATCTCGGTAACAGTGATGCCATATGGCTCTTCCCCACTCTTATCAAAGATTTTGTGTACAACAGACCCAATATTGATGATTATCTGGGACGCGGGTTCAATGGAGATATTTACGGTAAAAGAAGCCGTATCCATAATTTTTATCTCGGGGATTTCAAATTTGAAAAGCCGCTCACAGCAATGCCTGATGAGTATTCTATCCAGCATGTCAATCTGGTGAAAGACAGAAAGGGGTCTGTCGGAGGCGAAATAATGCGTAGGTTTTATGTCGTTTTCGATTATAAAGGTGAAAAGTTATATCTGAAAAAAAACAGGAATTTTAATGATCCTTTTCATTTTAATATGAGCGGACTGGACTTTAAGCAAGACGGACTGGAATGGCAGGAGGACCGGGTGAAAATAGAACCTAAGAAATTATCGGAAGCAAGCAGTGAGATTTCCGTGGTCAATAATTTTCAGTATAAATTTACTTTGAAACCTATCTTTTCCGTTGCAGGGGTAAGGAAAGATTCTCCGGCATTTGTAGCAGGGCTGAAAAAAGATGACCGCGTTCTCACCATCAACGGAAGCCGGACTTCAGATATGACCATGGAAAAGATCATGGAGCTGATGAAATCCGATGAAGGAAGAAATATCACAATCGTGATTCAGAGAAAAAATAAAGAAATGACCTTTAATTTCGTCTTAGAGGACCCTATACCCTATCAAGATTAAAATATGAAAACCGAAGAAAGCACAATAGATAAAATAAGAACCCGCCCAAGATTTAAGATGTTTACGCATCTTACCAAAGAAGAATATGCGGAAAACCTAAAGAAATACCTTGCTGACCATAAGGATGAATTTTCCGGAAATATCAACAAGGAGGTAGCCACGATCTGCGTAGAAACAGTATATGACAATTACTGGAAGCCAAGACTTTCTCTACGGATTGAAATTGAGGATGATGAGACTGTTATACGGGGAGTATTCGGCCCCAGCTCTGCGGTGTGGACTTTCTTTATGTTCCTTTACTTTTTCTTTTCTATTATGTGGATGACTTTTTTCACCATGTATTACGTGGAAAATCAGATAAAAAGCGCTGAGTTCCCGTGGGCCCTGAGCGCTTCATTTGTTATGTTGTTCTGCATATTTCTTACCTATGCAGCTGCCAGATTCGGGCAATACAAAGGCAAAGAAGAAATGCTTAAGCTTAGAAGGTTTGCTGAAGAATCTACTTCACAGTTTGAAAAGAAAATCAGTTAGCAGGAACTTCGGCAGGTTTTTCCTCCTGGATTGGGGCTGCCATAGCTTTAGCCGCTTTTATGGAGTCAGATACTTTGTCCCTGTTGTCCTGTTCCTTGATCATTTTATCAATATGAGGCTCCAAAAGTCTGGTCATTTCTTCCACTGAAATATTATTGGCATTGGGATCATCCAAAAGCTTTCTCCATGGTTTTCTACCACCCCATTTGTAATCTCCGAATACCATCACAGGTGTTCCTTTTGCTTTGGTTGTGGCACCGCCTGGATTCAGAATCCATGTATCTGCGTAAGAATACAGCCACTGGGCATCTTTCATTAATAAACGTAAACATGAATGTGATGCCGGATAACCGGGAAGATCATACTGATGCCATCCAATACCACCGATATTATGAATATTAAAATTATAAGGAAGTTTCCACTCACTGCTTACCGTTGAAATCGAAAGTTTCTTTTTCCAGTTGGCAAAAGTAAGTCCACGTGTGGTCTGGGCTGCTTTTTTTCCCATACTTGTTGGTCCCCATTTAACAAGGCTGCCATTGGAATATACTCCGTAAGCCTGAATAGGATAGGAAAAGATCACAAATTTTTTCACCCCGCTCAGTAGATCAAGCTGCATTGGAAAAGGTGAATATTCCATAAGTGTCGTGTCTATTTTTGCAGGCACTACTAATGTATCTGCATTCCATTTATTTTTAGAATCAAGCCTGTTTAATGCCAGAATTGCATACCTTTCTTTCTCACTGTATTTTTTGCTGAATTCTGCATAGATGGAATCTCTTAGTTTTTTATCTTTTGGAAGAACAAGGGCGTTATAAAAACCATTTTCCTGCATTGCCGGCGGTACAGATTCTTTTTCCACTACAGAATCTTTCTTAATGGAATCTTTTTCTACGGCAGGAGTTTCTGAGGAAGAAACTGTATCTTTAAAAGTATCGCTTATTTTTTCAATTTCTTTCTTACATGAAATCAGCATTGCAACACAAAACAGAGCATATAAAAATGATTTTTTCACAGATATGTTTTTCATAAATAAAACAGGTCATTTAGTTGGATTACCCATTGCAAATATCAGACCTTAATTTGAATCCTAAAAGACATTATAAAAAATACCGTAAAAAAACGGTATTCACGTATATTGTTCAGAACAGTTTATTAGTTTCAGCATATCTCAGGGTCTCAGCAGATTATTTACTTCTATTTCTTTTATGGCTTTTTTCGGTGAAAACTTTGAGGTTATATTGAATAAAGCAATTATAAAAACTTTATAAAAATAATAGGCTGCCCGTTGGACAGCCTATTCAGTTTTAATTGATAATTTTATTTTTTAATTAACCCTTCGATTTCATAATGTACTTCACCATTTCCTAATGCATTGATCAAAAACCAATACCCTGTGGAAGTTTCATAAACAATATTGATTTTACCACTCTGTATATTTGCTGTGTTTCCAATAAAGATCTTTGATGCATCATATGGTCCGGCGGCATAGGTTCCATTTTTAAATAATGTCAAACTTGCCTTAAGAGCATAAGAGTCTGAAAACATATCGATATTATATAAAACATATTTTTCATCAGGCAACCAAGGATCTTGAGCATCCTGGAATTTACTATGGTAAAGCTTTAGCCACAATGTATCATCAGCACTCACCTCTTTCTGAATAAATTTTCTTGCTCCATCAAACTCATTTTTAAAGATCACATTAGCCTTTCTTATGACAGTAACATCATGGTAATTAACTTTATATTCTGCAGATGGACTTTTTTCATAATAGTGGTTATCAATAAGCATTCCGCCATTATGAATCAGCGGGTAAGCTACATCTGAAGTAATATTTTTAAATCGTACTGCAAAGGAAGAATAGAGCTCATGATTGGTTTGGATCAGATATTGAAGTGGAACATCCGCTCCTCCTGAAACGTTATCAAATTCAACATATCCTCGAACCGCACCACCTATATATATACCATTGGAATGTCCTGAAACTCTTATATTGGTGAAAATAAAATTCTCAATATTACGTTGGTAGTCAATATAAACACTAGTTGATCTCATTTTACCGGCTTTATCTTTAAGCTCTGTCAGCTGTTCAATTCTTACATTACTAATAGAACAGTGCATAAACGAATTAAAGGTTATATTTTTGCAAGCATACAAACCGTACATTCCTCTGTTCCAACTCTGGATACCATTCATTACCAAATTATAAACATTTGGTGCTCCAAAAAACACATTTGCCAATCCAAATGCACCACAATCTGAAGTAAAATTATAAATAGATGGCCAATCTACCCCTTGTTCCTGCAATACCGGAACATCATTCATCGTTGTATTAAAGCCTATACCAACATCTGAAAAGGTTTCTAAATTATTGATCGCGCACAATTCTGAACAGCCACGAAATTCAAGACCAATATTGGCCTCTTTATACCTTTTCTCGATATCTACCAATATATACTCTAAATCGCTTTCATTCATCTGCATATTATCTATATTATGAATGATTACATTTTCAACTTTTCCACTGTGAGCATTTCCCATAACCACTCCTGAATAGTTCCTTTTTCTTACCGGAGATGTAGTGATAACCGCTATCTCTCTCAAAGTATTAAAATAGGTTCTGATAGATGGTCCTTTTGGATCGGCCGGATCTACTATAAGACCTTCATATTTTCCCAGGCACAATCCATATTTTACCGCTTGTCCAAGATCTGACTCAGGAAGTTCAACTTTAATAATAGAATGATCTTGTGAAATTCCTTCAAAATGTCTTACCGGAATTTCTCCCTTCTTAGAATAGTATACTCCTATTCCGAATTTTACATTCCAAAATGGCTCCAGCTTTTCAAGACTATCCTTCAAATCGACAGAGAATTCATCATAAGGAAGGGTTCCAAACCATTCCGGAAAAGCAAAACCCTCGGAGCTTTTCCATGAACCATTCAAAGAAGTGGTTCCAAGAAAAATAGGATACGGAGCAGCCTGTATCATTGTATGATCACCATAAAGCGAAGCGTTTTTAATAGTTCCACCATCAAATTTTAATGTAACCCCTTTTGAAAATCCTTGGGAGTTATTTTCTAGATCCAAATCACAGGTTTCAGGAAATAACAGAGTCTTATGGTTAGTTTTTGAAGCAAATATATGGGCCACATGAAGGGCTTCAAAATCACTTGCCACACCGGATAATTTGGCTTTAAACCAAAGTACGTTAATTTCATTCTCAAATACTCTCTTATAATATTTCCCGGTAGGTCTTTTTCTGAAAATAAGACCATCAAGATTACTTTCTGTAGGATCTATAGCCAATCCATCAAATCCTGTAGTGGTCTGCACATAATTAACATTTTCTTTTGTGTAGCTATCTACCAGCTGTACCAGATCGGCATCCAGTAAAGGATCATTTGATGCGAAAAAAACTTCAGTATACATAATTTTTGTTTTTGTTATTGTTATTAATTGGTTATAATAAAATTCCTGCAGGAAATCTTCTGAAACAAAGATAGAAGTGACCAACGCCAGAACTTGACGCAACAAAAAAAATGACGGTATGGTCATTAAGAGGGTTATTTTAGTAAAATAGGAATGGACGAACAGTATTTAAAATTTGAAAAATGAGATGTTCCACAAACGATCAACTGAATATTATTTGCAAAGTGAAAACATTTCTTCCGTTATATGTTCAGGCAGTATCCCGTAGATTTAAGGCAATATTTTTCCGTCTACAGTTTCTCTATAGACAGCTGATAATATTTTTCAATTTTGGATAAAAATGGTCCGAAACTTCTTTAAATATTATTTATTAAGGTCAAAAATACCATATGCTTTACCAATAACTCAAGATCTCCCCCTGATCACTGCATGATAAAAAGTACAAGAAATTCTTTTCAGTGTTACCTAAAGCTTAGGTGAATGCTGCCTCCTCTGTTTCTTTTCCCAAATCTATTCATACGGCAAAAGGAGGTAGCAACTCCAATATCTAGTAGTGCCATCTCACGAAAGCTTCCATAGCAGCATAAGTTGCCAAACCTAATTGTTGATATAAAACAGCTGTTTCCGCATTTCTATCTTCGGCTCTTTGCCAGAATTCTCTGGTATCATTTCCTTGAAATACCACGCCGTCTTTTTGTGATTGGTGTTTAAAGATTCCATGACGTTTTGCTAAAACCTGATCCGGACTCATGGGTACTGCCATTTCAACTTCGTCAATTCCCCATTCTTGCCAAGCTCCACGATACAGCCAAAGCCAACAATCATTCATAAAAGATTTTGATTTTAAAATTTTTACGGCCTCAAAAATGGCATCTAGACATACTTTGTGCGTTCCGTGTGGATCAGCCAAATCTCCTGCTGCATATATTTGATGTGGTTTAATTTTTTCGATCAAATCTATCATTAATTGAATATCTTCCTGTCCAATTGGTTTTTTCTCGATGGTTCCTGTTTCATAAAAAGGCAATTCCATAAAATGAATTTGCTCATCAGGCAAACCTACAAAATGGCTGGTTGCTCTGGCTTCTCCTTTCCGAATTAATCCCTTGATGTAACGTACTTCCGGAATATCAATTTCGCTATTTTTTTTATTTTCTAAAAAAGTCTGCGATTTCTGATAAACAGAATCTGCTTCTGGGCTTTTGATTCCGAATTTTTCATTGTAATCAATAACAAATCTTGCAAAACGCAAGGCCTCATCATCTGCTACAGCAATATCCCCTGAGGTTTGATACGCCACATGAACTTCATGACCTTGTTCTTGCAAACGCATAAAGGTTCCTCCCATACTGATGATATCATCATCCGGATGTGGACTAAAGATTAAAACACGCTTTTTTGCCGGCTTTGCTCTTTCCGGACGGTTTGAATCGTCAGCATTTGGTTTTCCGCCCGGCCAACCCGTAATTGTATTTTGTAATTTATTAAAAATCTTAATATTAATATCATAAGCAGGACCCGAATCCGCCAACAAATCACTCATACCGTTTTCAATATAATCGACATCGGTAAGCATCAAAATTGGTTTTTTGAGCTCTAATGCCAATCCTAAAACCGCTTTTCGAACTAATTTATCATTCCAAACTACTTTTTCTACCAACCAGGGTTTGTTGATTCTTGTCAATTTAGAAGAAGCTTCTTTATCTAAAACAAAAACAGCATTAGTATGTTCTTGCAAAAATGAAGCAGGAATTTGATTTGTCACTTCATCTTCAACAGCTTTTTTGATAACATTCGATTTTCCTTCACCCCAAGCCATCAAAATAACTTGTTTGGCTTCCATTATTTTCTTGACCCCAAGTGTAATTGCCGTTCTTGGTGTATTGTTTAAACCTGAGAAATCTTTACTTGCAGCCACTCTGGTAATGTGATCCAGTGCTACTAAACGAGTTTTAGAATTTTGAAGTGAACCCGACTCATTAAAACCGATATGTCCGTTGCCACCAATTCCTAAAATTTGTAAATCGATTCCACCAAGAGCTTCAATTTTAATCTCATAATCATGGCAATAATCTGCAATTTGTTCTTTTATTAAAAGCCCGTCCGGAACGTGACAGTTTTCAGGTAAGATATCAACATGATCAAAGAGTAATTCTTTCATAAAACGAACATAGCTATTGATAGAATCCGGTTCCATCGGATAGTATTCATCTAAATTGAATGAAATCACATTTTTAAAACTCAGACCTTCCTCTTTGTGCATACGAACTAATTCAGCATACAATCCTTTTGGTGAAGAACCCGTTGCTAAACCTAACACGCAGGATTCGTTTTTTTCTTGTTTTGATTTAATTAATGCTGCTATTTCTTGTGCAACCGCTTTAGATGCTGTGGTTGAGTTTTCAAAAACTACCGTATTAATATTTTCAAATCTTTTTTCAAACCCTGTTGACTTATCTATAGTACTTTTTAACATTTTTCAATTTTTTTTTATTACTATTTATTTAGACTGTGAGATTTTGACCAACTTCTGTATTTACTAATTTTACAGGGTGTTATGCATTCCAATCCAATACAGGATAATGCTTTTTCAAATATTCTTTTACTTCGTTTATATCTTCCTTTGCTGTCAAATCAGGAACATGTTCTGAAAAAGGAATTCCCAAAGCAGTATTTCCATTTTCCTTTAACGAATTTAAAAGTACGGTGGGCAACTCTTTTTCATCTCTTTCCGGATGAACAGGACAATCTTTAAGATAGGAATACAAAACCGCACCATTAAATTTAAAAGCATTCATACTTACTCTTAATTTTCCTTCGGAATCTTTATAACTGTCTAAAACATCAGCCGTTGGTTTTTCTAGAATATCTACCAGGCAGTTATTCGCATCCAATTTAACGATAGCAAAACGTGAAATGCGCTCCAGAGGAAATTCCATAGCATCTCGATCGTAACTAATGAAAGCATTAGGAGCATCCGTTTCTCTGAGGGCCAATAAAGCTTCCGTTGAATACAGGTTATCACTATTACATACAGAATAGTACTGTGTATTCAATTCAGGAAACTGCTCTACAGCTTGTAATAATGCGTCAGCAGTGCCAAATGGTTTTATTCTTCCTTCCGGAATATATTGAACGGCAAAAGAAATATTTAAATCGTGAAAATCATTGTTTTTATCATCACTTCCATAAAATTCTTTAAACAAATCACCTTGTTCTCCAATGATGATATAGATTTTTTTGTAACCAGCTTTTTTTGCATTAAGCAATAGATAATCCAATAATGGTCTTCCGTTTGCTCCGACCCCTATTAATCCTTTACTTCTTTCATTTGCCTGCAAAATTTCTTCTTCTGTCAAGTTTTTGACAGAAGCTTCTTTCTTCATTCGTGAGGAAGCACCTCCTGCTAGAATAATTAAATTGTTATGCATCTTTATTTTAAGTTTTATTCAATAATTCTCGCACCAGAATCAACACTTACAGGATAGGCTTCTACAGCCTCTGCAGCTAAAATAGCTTGAACAATTTGCTCTTCTTTATCAGGATCTGCTATAGCAACAATACTTCCTCCTCCTCCAGAACCTACAATTTTGGCTCCGTATGCTCCTGCTTTTAAAGCAGCATTGATCATAGCATCTATTCTCGGAACTGTAATTTTTAACAAATCACGCAAAACCTCATGGTGCTTATTCATTAGCTCACCTATTTTTTTCAGATCTAAAACAGGTTTTTCGAGTTCTTTTAATGCTTTTTTTGTACAGTCATAATTTATAACTGCCGCTTCGAAATACGGAATTAAATGATCTGGTAAACAATTTCGATGTCGATCTAAATCTTCAATTTCAGCGGTATTCAAATCAAAATCAGGAAAATTTTGTTTGACAATATCAATTGCCAACAAAGCATTTCCTTTTAACTCGCCAATTAATCCAATTGTTTCCTTTGGAATACCAGAAACCCCTGTAATAAGACCATTTAATCCCGATCCTATAACGGTACACGAAAAAGGAGATTTTGTATCAATATGCACAATATTTCCCAAACCGATACTATAATGGTCCATCATGCCGCCCGGTTCTCCATGTTCTAATATCTCAGAAGCATAACCTATTTGCGAAATGAACTCAGGTGTTACTTCATCATCTACACCAAATGCCGTTACCAAAAAGTTAATCCATGCTAATAATAAAGCAGATGAACTTGATATCCCGGAATTGATAGGAATATTTCCGGTTATGGTAATATTGTATCCTACATTCGGAATACAACCATGACGCCTAAGAACCCTTAAAGCGGATGCAAAATAATCACGTGGTTCTAATTTTGCGAAAGTATCATTAATATCAATGGATCTAACTTCATCAATATCAATCATATTAAGCTTAAAAATTTTGGTGTCGTTTTGTACCGCAGTCAATTTTATATTTCTATTAATTGCACATGCGATAACAGGTAATCCCAGATAATCTTGATGATCCCCAAAAAGACAAATTCTTCCCGGAGCCAATGATATAATTTTAGTCATTAAAATTCATGTTAAATTACTGTATTATAATAAATTACAATGTGTTTTTTATTAAAAATTAAATTTTTAACTATACGAAAGTAGATATTAATTTCTGATAAAACAAGTAAAAACACAAAAAATGTGCTCGAGCACATTTTGAAGTTAAAAAGGGCTTACTTTAATATTAAATCAAAATTTCTATATTTGTTTATAATGGATAAGAAATACACAATTAAAGATATTGCAAAATTAGCCGGAGTCTCTAAAGGAACCGTAGATAGGGTATTGCATAAGAGAGGAAAGGTTTCACCTGCCACACTTGATAAAATAAATGAAGTGCTTAATGTGATTAATTATGAACCCAATCTAATTGCCCGAAATCTAAAAAACAATAAAATTTATCGTATTTGTGTGGTATTACCCGACCCGGAAATTGATCCATATTGGTTACCTTGTCTTAATGGGATTAATGAATCCATAAAAGAGTTTAAGGCCTATAATGTAGTCATAACAAACCACTTTTTTAATCCCGAGAGTACCAAATCTTTTATTAAGGCCAACGAAGTTATTATCACGCAATCACCAGATGCGGTTTTGTTAGCACCATTATTTCATAAAGAAACCTTAGAGGTAATCAAACAATATAATGAACAGAATATTATCGTAAGTAGTTTTAACAATCAAGTCGAATCAAATTACATAAAAAGTTTTGTTGGGCAAGATTTACATAAAAGTGGCCGCGTGGCTGCCAGTTTGATGAATTTGATTGTGCCACAAGGCCAAATTGCAATAATTCATATTGACGAAAGTTTAAAAAATGCGGTTCACATGCAGGAAAAAGAAAAAGGCTTCAGAAATTATTTTGAAGAAAAAAGCAATCCTGATTTTTCAATTTCAACTTTAAAATTAAAATTCTCAAATATTGAAACCCAGTTTAATACTTTTCTAGATAAAAACCCTGATTTAAAAGGTGTTTTTATTACCACTTCAAAATCATATCAAATTGCCTCGCTTATTTCGAAAGCAAAAGACAAACAAATTAAACTTATCGGCTATGATTTAATATACAAGAATGTAGATTATCTAAACCAAGGCTTTATTCATTTTTTAATTCATCAAAATCAGAAACAGCAAGTCTGTTTGGGCATTTCTACTTTAGTTGAACACTTTTTGTACAGCAAAGCAATTCCTGAAAAAATATTATTGCCAATTGATATTATTAATGTAGAAAATGCTTCTTTTTATGTTTCTTAAATTATTTCATTAAAACAAATCTTCCAAAAGAAGAAGCAATGTGAAAATCAGGAGACTCAGTTTCCGGATTAACCCAGGTAATCCAAGTTGGCTCGTATTCGGAATTATTTATTTTGTTAAATTTCGCTCTAAAAACACCAACTTCAAGTATATTTCCTTTTATTAAATCTAAAGCTTTTAATGATTTTATACTTATTTGACCTTCTACAGCAAAAGAAGTTTTACTGCGGGAAGCTTTTACAATCAGATTTTCTTTTGGCCATTTCCATTCAAAATCGAAGTTTTTATTAGGATAGGCTCTAAAATCCATTATTCTTGCATTGCTATCAATTTCTAAACAATAATAAGGATTGAGTTCCCGGTTCGTTCTAAAAAACAACTCTACCCTATCCGAATTTCCAATGCTCTCAAAACTTTCATCTTTTACGTCAATATAAATATCCGAATCAAAAACAGTAAATTTAAAATAAAGGTTTTCTAAATCATAAAGTACCCTAAGCTCAATTTTGGAAATTTCACTTTGATTCCATGGTGAACAAAAATCGGTCAAACAATTTGCTTCTTCCCAAAATTCTTTATCAAAATCCTGTGATTTTTTTTCTATAAAATTTACCTGATACTCTTTTAAAGTTTGATTCATTATTTTTAATTTGCTGAGCTACTAAAATCTAAAATATATTTTACACTTTTGAAAAAACGGACTTAAAAATAGGTCTTATTTTATATATTAAAAATTATACTGAAATTTTTATAAAATTACTTCTTTTTTGATTTCTATTTTAAAGATTAAAAAAAACATATTTTTTGATTAATACAAAATAACGGTTTGAAATATTATTAACAATGAAGTAAAATCACTGCTAAATATTTAATATTAGAATACTTATAATGCAGATAGCTTTTTTTTAAACTTAAAAAAAGAGCATTGTATTTGTAAAAACGACATCAATTTAAGCGCAAAAAAGGGTTTTGCGCAATTTTATGTGTTCGAGAACATAAATTTTATGTGTTCGAGCACATTTTTTTGTCCTTTTCCTTGTTTTATAAAAATATAATCTCTAGTTTCGTCAAATATTAAAATTTTCAGACTAAAATTTTGAGTGTTTTTTGTTTAAAAAACATCACTTATTTTTAAAAAAAACTTAGTAAAAAAACATTTTATTAACCAAAACTATTTCAATAACATGAAAATATTATCCCCAAAAAAACCAAGAAATTTGCGGTTAATGACTGGCGCAGGAAAAGTATTTAAATTGACAATATTATTATCAATTAGTTTTCAAATAGCAAATGCTGCCACTTTAAAAAAGACAGAATCTTACAAAGTCTTATCCTATGCACAAAAAATAGTAAAAGGAAAAGTAACAGACGAAAAAGGGGTACCAGTTTCGGGTGTAAATGTTACAATAAAAGGAACCAAAACCATTGTGCAAACTGATGCAGACGGGAACTTTACAATAGAAGCTCCCAGCTCTGATTCTATATTAGTATTTGAATTCTCAGGAATGCAAGATCAGGAGATTGCAGCCGGAAATGATTTTATAACTATTGTAATGAAAGAAGTTGTACAGCAAATAGATGGAGTTGTTATGTTAGGTTATAGTAAGGTGAAAAAAGAAAGTTTGACGGGTTCTTTGCAAACTTTAAACAATAAAAAACTATTAGATGTTACTACTCCTACTGTTGAAAACTTACTTTCTGGAAAAGCATCAGGGGTTTTTGTAAGTACTAGTGGTGGCCAGCCCGGAGGTTCATCAAAAGTAGTTATTAGAGGGAAAACTACTGTAAATGGAAGTACAGACCCCCTTTGGGTTGTTGATGGTGTAATTGTTGGAAATGCTTCTCCGAGTATGAATCCTGCTGATATTGAGAGCTTAACGGTTCTTAAAGATGCTGCATCTACAGCTATTTATGGATCGCAAGGTGCCAACGGTGTTATTGTGGTTACTACAAAAAGTGGAAAAACAGGTAAAGCAACTATCAATTTTTCGGCAAAAACAGCAGTATCAGTTATAAACAATGGCAACTACAAAATCATGAATGGGGCAGAATTGTATGATCTATATAATTCATTTTCAAACAAAGAAGTTTTTCAAAATGCTACATGGTGGGCGCCTGAACTAAGAAACAGAAACTATGACTGGTGGGGAAATGCAAACCAAGCAGGCATTGCCAATGACTATAATTTATCTATTAGTGGAGGTGGTGACAAGTTTAAAAGCTATGTTTCGGTAGGGATTTATGACGAAACAGGAGCGATAAAAGGGTATGATTATAAAAAATATAACGGCCTTATGAAATTTGAATATAAACCAAATACTTGGTTAACAATAAGACCTCAAGTAAATTTAACAAAAGAAAAAATCTTTAATCAGCAGCACTCTGTTGGTGCTTTGTATAGAAACTTGCCATGGGACAGCCCCTATTTACCAGATGGAACTTTGGTAGGAAATGCGCCCAACCCAACCTGGGTAAATGTTTCCGGATCAAATTATTTGTATGATTTACAATGGAATTTTTCTGAATCGGAAAGCTATGATGTGCGTTCAAATCTTGATTTTGATGTGAAGCTTACCAAATCGTTAACTTTTGCTTCTGTAAACAATTATATTTTTGGTAATTCAAACTCAACTTCTTACTCTGACCCTAGATCATCTTCAGGACTGGCCGTAAAAGGTAGAATTGAAGATAATTTTAGCACATTCAACAGATTATATACTAATCAATTACTAAAATTTAATAAATCTTTTAACAAACACGAAATAAATGCTGTTGCCGGTTATGAGTGGAATGAATATAAGTCAAAATTTAGCCAGGCAATTGCTACCGGGATCCCTCCCGGAATTATTGTAACAGAGCCTGCTGCAGTACCGGAAAAAGTAGAGGGAAACAGATCTGAATGGGCCGTACAATCATTATTATCAAACGTAAATTATTCGTATAATAATCGTTATTTGGCACAGTTTTCTTTCCGTCGTGATGGTGCTTCCAACTTTGGAAAAAATGCCCAATATGGTAACTTTTTTTCTATAAGTGGTGGTTGGAACATCCATAAGGAAGCTTTTTTTAATGCAGATTGGATTAATAATTTAAAATTAAGAGCAAGTTACGGTTCTGTGGGTAACCGCCCACTACAACTATATGGACATCTACCATTATACTCTTTATCAGGAAGTTATAATGCAAATCCAGGCGCTCTTATTTCACAAATAGGAAATCCTGATTTAAGCTGGGAAAAAACATATACTGCTGGTGTAGGCTTGGATGTAAGTTTTTTTAACAGAGTTAATATTACATTTGACTATTATAACAAAAACACCTCGGACTTATTGTACCAAGTCCCTCTTCCCGGAGTTATTGGAGTAACCAGTATTTTAAGAAATGTTGGTGCTGTAAACAATAGAGGTTTTGAGGCTTCTATTAATGTAGATATTATCAAGAATGAAAACTTAAAATGGTCTGTTGATGCTAATATTGGTGCAAACAAAAATAAAGTAACGAGTCTCTATGGAAGCCGCCAAGAAATTATTGTTTCTGACGGTAGCGGTGTAGCAGGTTCTGCATTCAAATTATTAAAGCCCGGCTATGATGTAGATAGCTGGTATCTTACAGAATGGGCCGGTGTTGACCCTGCAACTGGTGCCCCTCAATGGTTTACCACTAACGCCAATGGAGAACGCGTTAAAACTTCAGACTATGGAGAAGCTTCAAAACATCAGAAAGTAATAGGATCTTATACCCCTGATTTCTTTGGAGGGTTTTCGACCAGTTTAAATTATAAAAACTTTGATTTTTCTGCTGTTTTTAGCTACTCTGTTGGAGGCGAAATTTACAACTATTCTAGAACCGAATTTGATTCGGATGGAGCTTATACCGATCGAAACCAAATGAATTTGCATAGTGGATGGACCCGTTGGGAAAAACCAGGTGATATTGCTACACATCCAAAAGCGACTTACAATAATTCAAGCAATTCAAATAGAGCTTCATCCCGTTTCTTAGAAACCGGAACCTACTTAAAAATGAGAAGTATTTCTTTGGGGTATAACATACCTATCAATAAACTAAATATCAATACTTTAAGATTATTTATAGCTGGAGAAAACTTATTTACCATTTCTCACTTTTCTGGTGTAAGTCCGGAGCTTTCACCAAATTTTAATAGCGGAACAGGTCAATATGTTATTTCTGGTGTAGCTACTGATGTATATCCACAAACTAGCAAAATTACTCTAGGACTTAATCTAACGTTTTAAAAATAAAATCATGAAAAAGATACTAATATTAGGAACTGTAATTAGCTTTCTGTCCTCATGCAACTTAGACAGAGAACCATTTGCATCTTATACTCAAGAGAAAATACAGGAAGACCAGGAGGCTTCTATCGAAGTTTTGTTAAACGGATGTTATGGACAGCTAAAAAATTGGTCGGATGTTATGCATCGTGTAGGAGAATATCCCGGAGATAACATTATGATTCGGGGAACTTCTACTGACTCATTTTATTCTTTTATCTCTTATCAACATATTCCCAATAATGGAAGGTTGTCTACTTTATGGAATAACAGTTACAAAGTCATTTCTCAATCAAGTGATTTGATAAAAATTATTCCTGAAGGAAAGAGTACTGCTTCTGACCAACAACTAGGAGAGGCATACTATTTAAGAGGGATGATTTATTTTTACTTATGCCGTGTTTACGGAAGGCCTTATGCCCAATCTCCTGAAACCAATTTAGGTGTTCCTATCATCAATGGTTTGCCGGCTGACGTTATTGATCTGAAACTGCCAGACCGTTCTACAGTAAAAGAAACTTATGAACAAGCTATCAGCGATTTGAAAAAATCTGAATTGCTAATGACTGAAAGTAAATCAGCAGCTTATGCTACCAAAGAAGCAGCCCAGGCTATGCTTTCTAGAATATATTTGTATATGAGTGGTACTTACGAAAGTCCAAATCAGGAGTTTGCAACACGCTCTATAGAATATGCCAATAAAGTGATCGCAAGTGGGAGATACAGTTTACTTAGCCGCACTAACTTTATGAAATACAATACGTATGCACCTGACTCTGGAGAACAAACTGAAACTATTTTTGCCGTAAAAAGAGTTGCTTCAGAATATTCCGGATTTGACCATTATTATGGAATTGGTGGATTGTATGCCAACATTCAGGGACAAGGTTGGGGTGAAATGTATGCCAGTGCCGAATATCTTGATTTGCTGCGAAAAGCGGGGTTAAAGAAAGATGCACGTTGGGCATTTATTGACCCACAATTTGCCAAAGATTCAGCTGGAAATAAAATCGATGCTTTCCGTTTTATTGTGGATGTCTACAGTAGTGGCGGTACTCAAACAGGATATAATTATGTTCAGCAACCATTAAAAACAAACCCAAATGGTTCGTATTATATCACAATCGGAACTACTAATTATAATCTTACAGAGGTAAATGCAGCTGAAAATCAATACTCTATTGTATATGAGGGTAAAACATATACCGGTGAAAAAGATTTTATGATGTTATTAAATCGTGTATATCCGATGTTTTATATCACAAAAGCTTCGTTACAAAACAATGATTCTCACTTGCACTCGCCTATTATTTCGAGATTAGCGGAAATGTACTTAAATCTCGCAGAAGCATATGCCAAAAAAGGGGATTATGCCAATGCATTGATAAACCTCAATATCATTCGTGAAAGATCTATTGTTGGAGGGGGTTATACTTCATTAAACAGTACAAATGCAGCACAAAGAATCGATGAAGAACGTCAGTTAGAATTGGCTTTTGAAGCACACCGTGGTTATGATGTGTATAGAAATGGTCAAACGATGACACGCCGTTATCCTGGTCCACACCTACCATTGATTGATTATCCGGCAACAAGCCTTCGTGTTGTACAGTTTATTCCACAGTCTGAGATTAATGCCTATCCGGGTATTCTCACTCAGAATCCTTAATTATTATTTGGATAGTATAGCCTCTCTAATCTGCTTGCTAGAGGAGCTTATTAAAAAAATAAAACGATTATTCTTCAATTAAAAAGATGAAAAATATATTCTACTTTATTTTGGTTTCATTATTGGGATTTTTTTCTTGTGTTGGTAACAATACAAAAGAGATTTCTACAGAAAAAAATCCAAAAACTAAGATTTCTTTACCTTTAGCAGGAAATACGTTCAGCTCTAAACATCTTGATGGCAATAATACGGTCACCAATAAAGGAATAGAAAATTGGACAAATCCCGATGAATTTTTTACAGTTTATTTTAGAGTCTCAAAAGCAGGTACTTTTCAAATTATTATTGAAGAACCAACTGAAGTTTATGGAAAATCAGAACTTGAGTTTTCTATTAACGGAATAGCAAAAAAAGTGAAATTTGATCCTGCTACAAAAAAATCCATAACAGCAGGAAGTTGGAAAATTACTCAAGAAGGCTATGTAGCAATTAAAATAAAAGGAATTAGAAAAACAACAGATCGTTTCCCTTCTATTGGCCATTTAACAATTATCAGCTCTGATTTTGATGGGAAAATAGCCTATGTTCCAAATAATGAAGGAAACTTTTTTTATTGGGGAAGACGTGGTCCTTCCGTACATTTAGCATATCAAGTTCCTCAAAATACTAATGCAGAATGGTATTATAACGAACTTACCGTTCCTAGAAATGAAGACAAAATTGGTTCCTATTTTATGGCTAATGGTTTTGGAGAAGGCTATTTTGGAATTCAGGTTAATTCTCCAACTGAAAGAAGGGTTTTATTCTCTGTCTGGAGTCCGTTTACAACCGATGATCCCAAAAGTATTCCAGAATCTCATAAAATTAAACTGCTTAAAAAAGGTAAAAACGTATATACAGGTGAATTTGGAAACGAAGGCTCAGGTGGTCAGAGTTATTTTAAATATGATTGGAAAGCCGGAAATACTTATAAGTTTTTGCTTCATGGAGCTCCCCAAAGCAACAACTCAACAACATATACGGCATATTTTTTTGCCCCAGAATTGAATCAATGGCTATTAATTGCTAGTTTTAATCGTCCGGAAACAAATACTTATTTAAAAGGTTTTCATTCATTTTTAGAAAATTTCATCCCCGAACAAGGTGATCAGTCCCGCAAAGTACTATTTAATAATCAGTGGGTTTGTGATAACAAAGGAATGTGGTCAGAAATCAATACTGCCCGTTTTACAAACGATAACACAGGTGCAAAAGAATACCGAATGGATTTTGCAGGTGGTGAAGAAAATGGTTTTTTTTATTTAAAAAATGCTGGTTTTTTTAATCATTATACAACGCCAAAACAAATATTTACAAGACCTTTAAATCACAAAAAACCAGAATTAAATCTTAATGACTTACCATAAAAAAATATTACAAATTATCAATTATTTCAAATCAAATTAATTCAATTATGAAAATTAGTATTTTAAAAAATATGTTTGTCGTTTGTCTTTTATTTGGATGGACAATTGCATCAGCTCAAATGATTAAAACCCCAACACCCGCCCGGGCAAAAGGACAAAAAGACGTTTTGCGTCTTGTTGCCAAACCAATACCAGTCGTTCGTGTTGCCTTTATAGGGCTTGGAATGCGCGGCCCCGGAGCAGTAGAACGCATGACGCATATTCCTGGTGTCGAGATTGTTGCACTCTGTGATATGTTGGAAAAAAACACACAATCAGCAAACAAAATTCTAACCAAGCAAGGATTTCCAAAAGCTCAAGAATTTTTTGGTGATGAAAATGTATGGAGAAAGGTAACCGCCTTGCCAAACGTTGATTTAGTATATGTGGCAACCGATTGGAAAAATCATGCTAATATCGGTGTACAGGCAATGAAAGATGGTAAGCATGTTGCTATAGAAGTGCCCGGAGCCATAACAATGAAAGAAATTTGGGAACTTATTGATACTTCTGAAAAAACTCGTAAGCATTGTATGCAACTAGAAAATTGTGTGTACGACTTTTTTGAGTTGACTACTTTAAATATGGCACAACAAGGCTTATTTGGAGAAATTCTTCATGCAGAAGGTTCTTATATCCATGCTCTTCAACCGTATTGGGGTGAATATTGGAACAACTGGAGAATGGATTATAATATAAAACATCGTGGAGATATTTACCCAACTCACGGGATGGGACCTGCTTGTCAAGCTTTGAATATCCATCGTGGAGACAAAATGAACTTCTTGGTTTCTATGGATACAAAAGCCGTTGGAAATCCTGCTTATATCAAAGAAAAGTCAGGAAAAGAAATTAAAGATTTTAGAAATGGTGACCATACCATGACAATGATTCGTACCGAAAACGGGAAAACAATTCATATTCAACACGATGTTACCTCTCCCCGTCCCTACAGCAGAATGTATCAATTGAGCGGAACAAAAGGTTTTGCAAACAAATACCCTAAGGAAGGATATGCTCTAGATTCCAAAGAAATGGGTAACGATATTGCAGCAAACCATGAAAATTTAACAGCTCATCAATTTGTTCCTGAAGATGTTAAAAAAGCATTAATGGAAAAATACAAACATCCTATCTTAAAAGGGATTGAGGAACAAGCAAAAAAAGTTGGTGGTCACGGCGGAATGGATTTTGTTATGGACTACCGTTTAATATATTGCCTGCAGAGAGGATTACCTCTAGATATGGACGTCTATGATTTGGCTGAATGGTCTTGCCTGTCTCCGCTAACAGAAATCTCTCTTGACAACAATTCTGCTCCTGTAGAAATCCCGGATTTCACCCGTGGCGGCTGGAATAAACTAAAGAAAATAGAGTTTTCAAAATAGATTATTATATTAATTATCATCCCGGCTCCCTCTCTATTAACCTATGATTCAATAAGTTCAATCCAAAAATGGGTGGTTAATGTTATTTGTAAAATAAAATCCCCGAAAAAATGGACTTCCCTATTATATAGAAAATTTTTCTGATAGTGAAGTGAGTAAAATGATAGATAGTATTTTTAAGTCTATGAATGACATATTCCCAAAATAGTTCTTAGGTATTTAATGTAGCTAAGCAACTATGGACAATGCACTTTGTCTGCTATTTTAGTAGCACTCCTCCACCTCTTAATCATAAGATGCTGGTTTAAGCCCAGCAGGAGATCTAATGAAAATGAAACACTTACATTCATTGTAAGTGTTTTTTTATTTTTGAAATTTTAAGTAAAGCAGGAGTCAGTCGACGAAACGGAAAATACAGCACGTTAATGACGTAAACTATGCTGATGTTAATAGATACAGCTAATAAGCTATAAATTGCTTAGAATATGTTAATTTGTACCTGATAAATCAATTTCGAACAAACTTACTTCAGCGTTATGGTAATGTCCGGGAAGTCCGTCAGTATTTCCAAGCTTTGTAAGTCCCAGAAAATAAAACCCGCATTTTTATAATAGTTGATTAAAGGTATATTTTCTCCCGTTGTATCCATTCTGATGAACCGTTTGTGGTTTTCCTCCGCATATTTTTTTGTCCAGTCTACTATTTCAGCCATCAGATTCATATCTGGCTATAGTTGTAAAAAGAATATGCTAAGGCAATCTGTTTTTGCTTAATCCGGAAACTTTTATCTAGATTTGTTTCAATAGTAAATAAACAGAATTTCATGAAAAAAATAGGACTGGTAGGCGGAATAAGCTGGGTATCTACATTAGATTATTATAAGTTCATCAATGAAGGAGTGAATGCCCAACTGGGTGGATTGAATGCTGCTGAATGTATGGTATATTCTTTAAATTTCGGAGATCTCCAGGCAAAAGGGTGGGTCAACTCCTTTGAGTTATTATTGAAAGCCTGTAAACACCTTAAAAACGCCGGAGCAGACAGCATTGTTCTATGTGCAAATACAGCCCATTTATTTGCTGACGAGCTTCAGGATACCTTACAGCTGCCCATCCTCCATATTGGGACAGAAACCGCAAAAGCAATACGTAAAGCAGGATTTACAAAGGTCGGACTGCTCGGAACAAAATTTACCATGGAAATGGACTTTTATAAAAATAAGCTTCAGGAATACGGACTCGAAGTGCTGATCCCCGAAAAACAGGAAACGAGAGATTATATTCAGCAAACCGTCAAGGAAGAACTGGGAGTAGGATTTATTAATCCCCAAACCAAAACCAATTATATTTCTATTGTGGAAGACCTTATAGGCTGTGGTGCAGAATGTATTATTCTGGGCTGCACGGAAATTCCACTGCTGATTGGCCAGGATGAATGTACAGTTCCTGTTTTTGATACCACAAAAATACACTGTGAAGCTATTGTAGAGTATATTGTTTCGTAAGCGGCAGGATTTTCTTATAGGTAAATCCATACAAAACAAAAATCCCTTCAAATAATTGAAGGGATTTTAAAAGATCCTGCGATCCGGACGGGACTCGAACCCGCGACCTCCGCCGTGACAGGGCGGCATTCTAACCAGCTGAACTACCGGATCAATTTTTTTAAAAGAAATTGACAAAACTTCTGCGATCCGGACGGGACTCGAACCCGCGACCTCCGCCGTGACAGGGCGGCATTCTAACCAGCTGAACTACCGGATCTAATTTTTTTAAAAGTAAATTATAAACTTTTGCGATCCGGACGGGACTCGAACCCGCGACCTCCGCCGTGACAGGGCGGCATTCTAACCAGCTGAACTACCGGATCATTTTCTGTTGTTGTAAAGAACGTTGTTTCTTTTTTGTGATTGCAAAATTACACCTTTTTTCATTACCTGCAAATTATTTGTAAAAAAAAAACCTTCCGAAACCGGAAGGCATTCATTATCAAAGTTATTTTTTTACAAGTGTGCGCTTAATTTTTCAGCGATTACTTCTTTTGGAGTCACGCCTACTAATTTATCAACCACTTCACCGTTCTTAAAAATCAGAACTGTAGGGATATTTCGGATGCCATACTGCATAGAAATTTCCTGATTGTTGTCTACATCCACTTTTCCTACCACTGCTTTTCCTTCAAAATCTGATGCTACCTCTTCGATGATTGGTCCTAAAGTTCTGCATGGTCCGCACCATACTGCCCAGAAGTCTACCAATACCGGCTTATCTGATTTTAAAACCGTGTCCTGAAATGAGCTGTCCGTAATTTCTAAAGCCATTTTGTTTCTTTTATTTAAATTAATATTATATTCTTATTTCTATCCTTAATTGGATATTCAAAATTACGATATTTAAGCAATAAGACTATCTATGCTCAACATTTGTTTTTTCTATAGCAAAATCTTTTGAAATTTCTTCCAAAGCTGCTGCCAAGGCATCTATCTCTGCTTTTGTCGTCATATGGCTGAATGAAATACGTAATGGTGTACAATGATCCATTTCATCCTCGGTAAGGACCATCATCATCACCATGGAAGGTTTCGATGCTCCCGAAGAACAGGCGCTCCCCTGCGAGATGGCAATTCCCTTCATGTCCAGCTGAAGCCCTATCAATGGGTTCTTGTATGGAAGTAAGGCACTTAAAACCGTGTAAAGACTGTTTTCCTTCTCTGCACTTCTTCCATTGAATTTGATCCCCGGAATCGCAGCAGAAAGCCTTTCTATAGTATAGTCTTTGATCTCCTGCATGTGGCTGGTATATTCTTCCATATGGTTCAGGGAAATTTCTAACGCTTTACCAAGACCTACGATACCACTTACATTCTCTGTTCCGGCTCTCAGGCTTCTTTCCTGAGGTCCTCCTGTAATAATTCCCTTCATTCCGGTTGCTTTTCTGATAAAAGCAAAACCTACTCCTTTCGGACCATGGAATTTGTGGGCACTGCATGAAGCAAAATCCACCATAATATCTGAAAAATCCAGATTCATATGCGCCATTGTCTGTACCGTATCTGAATGGAAAAGAGCATTATTGGCTTTACAAAGCTCAGCAATCTTTTTGATATCTATAATATTTCCAATCTCATTATTGGCATGCATTAAGCTTACCAGAGTCTTTTTATCCGAAGCTTTTAATAATTCCTCCAGTTTATTAAGGTCGATATCGCCTTTTTCATTAGGACGGATATAGTTTACCTCTACGCCTTTTCTGTTTTTCATATCCAGAATACTCTCAGAAACGCATTTGTGTTCCAGCGGAGTACTGATGATCCTTTCCACTCCAAGATGTTCCACACTGGATTTGATGATCATATTGTTTGATTCTGTTCCGCAAGAGGTAAAAATGATCTCTGCAGGAGTTACATGAAGATAATCAGCAACCTGTCTTCTCACATTTTCAATAAGAATCTTTGCTTCCTGCCCAAAACTATGGGTGGAAGAAGGGTTTCCGAAATTCATTTTCATGGTACCAACCATGGCATCTATGACTTCTTCTGAAAGAGGAGTTGTTGCCGCGTTATCTAAATATATTTTGTTCATTTTTATTTTGAATATTTTAATTCTACTGAGGTAAACTGATAATCTGCAGGAACGGCAAAAATAAACCACGGGTTTGAAAGCATCTGAATTTCCATTCCGCCTGACGGTGTTTCAGGAACCTCCACATAAAGGATATTATTTTTCACAGAGGTATTTTTGATCGTACCAACCGTATGACTTCCCGATCTGAAGCTGCCCATATTATACAGAACCACTTTTTTGTTCTTGGGAAATGCCGGATAGTTGATGGATGGTTCTTTGCCCAACTCCACAAGGCCAAAACTCCCTTTGATGATGCTGCGGAATTCCTGTTCATCCTTAATGATCTTAAATCCGGCTTTGTCCGTGCCGCCCTGCGACTCGGAAACAAGCAGTTCAGTGCTTTCCTGCATATCTGATGTTTTTTGAGACGGCGTTGCTGCACAGCTCATAATGATTGCAGTACATAAAATAAGCAGTCTTTTCATTTTTTACATTTTTACCATCCAAAATTAGTGAAAAAATTGGTAATGACCTTCATTTGCCCATTTCAGCATCTGCCGGTCTCCGGAAGTATCTCCGAAAGCAATAATTTTATCGTATTTAGAGTCGTGTATTTCAGCTTTTATTCTTAAAAGCTTTTCCTTACCATTGCAGTTTTTACCAATGAAATTTCCTGTAAAAATGCCATTCTTAAACTCTGCACGGGTAGACACGAGCTCCATTTTCAGCTCTTCAGCAAAAGGTTTCACCCATATATCCAGCGAAGCAGTTACCAATAAGCTTTGTGTATTATCTCTATCGATATTTTTTATAAAGTCCAGCGCATTTTCTCTTACAATCTTCGGATAATGCTGTTCAAAAAACTGTTTGGACTTCATTTCGATCTTTTCCTGGGTTTGCCCTTTAAGAATGGAACCTATAAAGCTTTTCTTTACTTTTTCAGTTTCGGCAAGCTTCAGTTTCAACAGGACAAAAAGAGGGACATGCCTTAAAAATTGTATCCTGAATTTTGTAGAATCAAAAAATTTAAGATACATAAACATAGTATCCTTATAGGTCAGGGTTCCGTCAAAATCAAAACAATACAATTTTTTCATTTTTACTAAAGCTTTAATTTTTTGAATATAAATTCAGGTATATTCCTGATAATCACCATAATAATACTCCATACCGGCAAAACATATGCCACATTTTTCTGCTTTTTAAATGCTTTATAAATGCAGTCTGCAGCCTGTTTTGGTGTTGCGGTCAGTTTAGGATTTAAAGGCAGTCCTTCCGTCATTTTTGTGGCCATAAATCCCGGTTTTATGGTAAGAACATGTACTTTTTTATCAAAAAGATAGTTACGAAGTCCGCTTAGGTAAGCTGTAAAAGCCGCTTTTGCGCTTCCATAGATAAAATTACTCTGCCTCCCACGGTCTCCTGCTACTGATGAAAGACCAATAATGGTTCCTGATCTTCTGCTTTCAAACTTCTGTGCAAAGTAGTTCATAACGGGAACCAGCTTTGAATAATTGATGTTAATGATCCTTTCTGTATTCCTGTTATCATAAAGACCTTCTTCAGTTCCATCGCCTAAATACCCTACGGCACAAAATAATACATTTGAACTGACATGATCAAATGTATTATAATCAATCTCTTTCATCAGATCAATTTCAATCACTTCGGATTGCTGAAGAAACTTTACATCAATGTGTTTCGCGAATCTTTCAGTAGTTTCTTTATTTGAAGTAAAAAGATATATTTTTTCAAACTTTTCCCCTTCCTGCAAAGCCTTTTCAACAAAAGCCTGTGCCACCTCAGACGTACTTCCCAGAACTATCATTATGAATTGTTGTTTATGATTCTTTTGTGCTGTAAAGACACAAATTTTGAACTTTGAATATTTTTAAGATAATTGGTGAGCGAAGATCTGCTCATGCTGTCTTTCGTAAGATAAATTCTTCCTCCGAACTTCTGCACCGTATCATCTAATTTCTCAACAAGGCTTTTCAGCTTTGCATTAACCTTAAAATCAAGGGCCAGCGTATAGCCTTCAACAGGAAATGAATTATAAGCCTCAGGGTTATTTTTTCCAAAGAGCTTTAAAACAGCCAGAAAAGATCCGTTCCCGCTTGCTGCAATGGTCTCCAGAATCTGTTTCATCCCTTCTTTACCTGCTTCTTTTGGAATAACCATCTGGTACTGGATAAAGCCTGCTTTCCCGTAGATCTTATTCCAGTCATTAATTGCATCCAAAGGATAGAAAAAGGTTTCGTAATCAATGAATGATTTGACCTCTTTTTTTGCCTGTTTTTTATAATACAGGAGATTGAAGATCTTCACCGTTAATGCATTCAGCACAAACCCCGGAAAATAAAAAGGAACCGTAGGCTGTAGTTTTTTCTTCAGTCTTAAAGGCTGTTTTGTCATATTCTGTGGAAGTTCATGCTGAAAAGCATGTTCACCTCTCATTAAAATACTTCTTCCTAAATTTTTGCCTTTCTGAAGACAGTCGATCCACGCTACCGTATATGTCCAGTTTTCGCTTTCTTCAAAGAGCCTGAAAATTTCGTCCAGATTCTCTGCTTTTATGCTTTCCTGACGGATGTAGGCAGATTCTATATTTTTAAGTTTAAATTTTACGGTAAGAATAATCCCGGTAAGCCCCATTCCTCCAATGGTAGCCCAGAACTTATCTGAATTTTCTTCCCTGGAGCATGTAATGATGTTTCCGTTTTCTGTCATCAACTTAAACTCGGTGACATATTCTGAAAAACAGCCTTCCGCATGGTGGTTTTTACCATGAACATCAGAAGCAATAGCTCCTCCTACTGTAATAAATTTTGTTCCGGGAGTTACATAAAGAAAATAACCCTGCGGCACCGAAATTTCAAGCACATCGGAAAGCAATACTCCGGATTCGCATTCTATAATACCGTTGAGACGGTCGAAACTGATGAATTTATTTAATTTTTTTGTTGAAAATATGGTTTCTCCCAGAGAGGCATCACCATAGCATCTGCCGTTCCCTCTTGCAATGATTTCGTTATGATTGAGTACAAATTCTTTTATTTTTTTGAAGCTGTCCTCAGATCTCATTTCTTTTTCTATCACCGGGAAATTGCCCCAGTTTGTAACTTTCTGTATGAAATTTGGCTTCATTTTTTAAAATAAATCTGGATTAAAAAAGCGGCTACCCAAAGTATTAAAGTGATCTGGATATACCGGTCTCTGTACACAATTTTCGTAGGAGATTCTGTCCTGTTGTACACTAATGTCTGCTGAAGATATCTTAGAAAAGCAAAAACTACAAATATGACGGTATAAAAGACTCTCTCATGAAACCGTGCCTGAACTTCAGGTGAAAGGGTAAACATAAGATAGCAGACAATAGCCAGTGTAACTGAAATAGACAGTGCAATATCTGCAAACTGTACATTATATCCATCCAATGCTTTCCTCGTTTTTCCTGAAACCTGAGCATTAATGAGCTCTCCTCTTCTTTTCCCGATTGCTAAAACCAGGGCCAGGACAAAAGTCAGTAAGATAGCCCACTGGGAAATGCCTATTTCTGTAATATAACCGCCGGCTAAAACCCTCAGCACAAAACCCAAAGCGATAATGAAAATATCAATAATCGGAACATGCTTAAGCTTAAAGGTATAGGCAAGATTAACGGCAATATAAAGCCCAATGATAGTGGCAAATTTCCATAGAGGCTCCTGAAAATAAAGGTGAGCAAGAAACACAAGAGCAACATCAATGATAACGAGTGCTGTAAGGATTCCCACAGCTTTGGCTTTTGAAACCGCTCCGCTTGCCAGAGGCCGTCTTCTCTTTTCAGGATGTTTTCTGTCGGCCTCAATATCATTATAGTCATTCAGGATGTAGACAACGCTTGCTGCAAGGGAAAAGATGATAAATGCAAAGATACTTTTACTAAGTAGGTCCAGATTGGTAATATTTCCGGAAAAAAACAGAGGAACGAAAACAAACAGGTTTTTCACCCATTGTTCTACACGGAGGAGTTTAAGATATTTCTTCATTTATGCTGTATCGTTTGCAAAAATAGTGAATTCAAAGTTTAACACCATAAAAATACAAAAAAAACCGCCGAGGCGGTCTTTTACGAAAATATTTATATAATTAAATTAATTACTGCCCTTGTTTGGCTTCATTAATCATTTTCTCATTAGCAGTAATGGCAAATTCCACTCTTCTGTTTTTAGCTCTTCCTTCGTCTGTATCATTGGTAGCTACAGGCATAGATTCTCCTTCACCTTTTGTAAACATTCTGTTGGAAGCAATTCCTTTTCCGGACAGATAAGCTTTCACAGCGTCTGCTCTTCTTTGAGAAAGAGACAGGTTGTAAGCATCAGCACCTTTGCTGTCTGTATGTCCGTAGATATTGATATTGGTATCCGGGTTATCCACAAGAACTGTAGCTAGCTTATCAAGGTTCGTCTGAGCAATTGAAGTTAAATTTGAAGAGTCAAAAGCAAAGTTTACAATGCTTTCATTCATGGTAATTTTGATACCGTCTCCTACTCTTTCTACTTCCGCTCCAGGTAAAGTTTCCTTAATCTGCTTCGCCTGCTTGTCCATTTTATTACCGATTACGTTACCCGCAACACCACCGATAATACCTCCTAATACTGCTCCTAATGCTGAGTTTTTACCACTTCCTACATTATTCCCCAAAATACCTCCAAGAACAGCTCCTGAAGCAGCACCTACTGCTGTACCTCTCTGCTGGTGATTAGAATTCTGAACAGCTTCACAGCTTGTTAGCAATAATGCTGATGATAAGAAAAGAGCTCCTATATATGTTTTGTTAAATTTCATTTTTTTAATCTTTTATATTATAATTATTTCATTCCTGTTCTTTGGAAGTTGTAAACAACCTGTACTGTACTTCCGTCGAACGGAACACTCTGTACAAGTGAAAACTGATCTGTAGACTGGTTAGTAATCGTTAAAGAGTATCCTACAGTGTTCTGCTTAGCTTTAGTTCCGTCAGCGATTTTTTTAAACAAGAAAGTATTGCCATCTTTTACTTCAAATTTAATGGGACGTGTAAGGCTTGGGCAAGCTCCACCTCCGTTTAAAGTATAGGCACCGGTGTAGTTATTTGGAATTAATCTCCAATGGCTTCCTACGAAACACTGGGCATCTGCACCTTCATCAAAAGGCTTGATTTTGAACCCTTTTTCATAGTCCACACTTACAATCTGCCAGTCGCCTTTTAACTTTAAGTATTCAGCTCTCTGGTTTTGTGATGTTTCTGCTTTTTTCACTGAGGAACAGGACACTGCAAAAAGTGATGTTCCAATCATCCCTGCAAGTAGTAACTTTTTCATTTTGTTGTTTATTATTTTGTTAGTATAAAGTTACAAAAAACCGTGCCAAATTGAAAGATAAAAATAAAAAAAGTCCGAAAATTTCGGACTTTAAATGTTTTCTCCTTATATACAGGAAGATATATTATTTTTTAACAGCCTTTTTTACGGATTTCGCAGGCTTACTTTTCCCTGAAGATTTTCCGTCATAGAAATTGGTGTAGGCATATTCTGCTGCCTTCTGAAGATCTATAACACCTCCGGCCTGAGAGTAGTCAGGAAATTTGTTATCCGCATTAGGATTACTGCTTTTTACAAGCGACTCAATGATCTGGTGAGGCTTAAGATTAGGCATATAGGCAAGTAATACTGCTGCAGCTCCGGCGACTACCGGCGACGCCATAGAAGTTCCCTGAAGATATTTGTATTCATTTTTAGGAACTGTAGAGTAAATTTCCTCTCCTGGTGCGAAAACGTTTACCATTTTCTTATTATAGTTTGAAAAATCTGCTCTAAGCTCGTTATTTCTGTTAGTACTTGCTCCTACAACCAAAACGTTATTTACAAACGGCTTCTCATCTGCAACATTTTTAAAATTGGTAGGGTAAGCAAGGTGCTCAGCTACATCTTCGTTTTCGTTACCTGCTGCTTTTACTAAAAGAACGCCTTTGTCTTCAGCATATTTGAAAGCATCCCAAACTACATTTTTACCCGGAGACACCGGTTTTCCGAAGCTCATATTTAACACTTTTGCACCGTTATCCACTGCATATCTGATCGCGTTGGCAACGTCCTTATCTCTTTCGTCTCCGTTTGGAACGGTTCTTACGGACATGATCTTAGCTACTTTGGAAGCTACACCATACTGTATTTCTTTGCCTTGAGGAAGACCGGCAATAATTCCTGCAACATGTGTTCCGTGTTCAGCATCCGGGCCTTCATAGTCATTATTCCCATAGTTTTTCTCAGAATAATCATCGTAGTTATCTCCTACAATTTCTTTTCTAGGATCATAGCTCAGGTCATACTGTTTGGATTGTGGAGTAAAATGATCAATAGCTTCTTTCATCTGCTCTTTCATCAGCTTTTCGAAATCTGCGGAAGATTTTCCTTTGAACTCAGGATTTTCAGAAACCTGTCCTAAAATCTGAAGAGCAATAGCATCTTTCTGATCTGTCGGAGGTTTAATTCCCTGCAAAGTTTCTGCAGTTACGGGCTTACCCCCTAAAAGCTTTAGCATATTTGGAATGATACTGTTGATCATCGTATATGTCTGCAGACTTTGTTTTGCTTCTACGCTTTTTTTGCTGAAAAGTTCTTTAGACTTCATATACATAGCAAACTCTTCAGGCATTTTCGCTTGGTTTGCTTTGTTTTTTGTAGAATCATCACCTTCGAAAACAGACTTGTATTTAGCAACAACTCTTGTCACCTCCATATTGTCGATGTCGATGTCGCCATTTTTACCGCCGATAAAGTTCCAGCCGTGTATGTCATCAATATATCCGTTTCCGTCATCATCTTTTCCGTTTCCTGGAACTTCATTAGGATTTGACCATACATTTTTTACAAGACCCGGGTGATCAACCTGAACACCGCTGTCTAAAACTCCTACGACAACAGTTTTTGGCTTAAGGCCTTTAGATTCTAAATATTTATAGGCGTTTGCCGTATTTACTCCGTATACTTTTGTTGCAGAAAAATCTTTATGATACCAAGTCATCAGATCTTTATCTTCTTTCGGGTCAATGCTCTTAGCCTGTGCTTCCTGAGCATAAGAGAAACTAAAACCTGCCAGAAAAACAGCAGCTAATAATACCTTTTTCATATGTTGATATTTATTTAAAAGTCATATGCAATCGCCATTTTCATTGGTTTATTTCCACAGAATTTCATTAACGGCGAATTCATGTTAATATGATTGTTTAATATTTTTTATATAAGTCAAAGATTCAGGGCCTTTGTTACAGATAAGATCCAAAACCGATAAATCTTCCAAAAATCCCAGCTTATCCGAGAAGGTCTGGTAATATTCCTCCATTTTAAATTCTGAAGGATGTTTAGCCGAAAATTTCTCTCTGAAATTAATACTTCCAGGATTTTTGATATATTCTTCATTCAAAGACTGTGCCTTTTCTGTTTTAAGGATCTGCTGTATGACTTCTAATCCTTTAAGGTTGAAATCAAGAAGGAATTTTTCTTTCAGATCATATATTTTCCTGAATTTATCTTCATAATATTCAAAATAAGGGGAACTTTGATAGGCTGTTTTGATGGATTTCCAGTGCAGATTTCTCCAGTCTTCTCTATATGAGATCTCAATATCTTTAAATTCTCTTTTCCCGTTATGATCAATAGGAATTATTAAGGAAAGCTTTCCATTTGCCCCATAGATATTCGTTCTGTTTCTGTAGGTCTGTTTAGGAAAGTTTTCAAACTGCTCAAATATAATCTCGTTTTCAGGATTTAAAAACACTGAAAACCATGAAATCGGGGGCATATAAAATACCGGCAATAATACATTTGTCATATTCATTATATTAAAAATGAAGCATTCTCTCAAATACTTCATTTTATTTTTAGGTTTTAATTTAAATTATACTTCGTCTTCCCTTTTTTTCTTTCCGAATAATTTCATGAAATACTCCCATCCGAAGAACAGTATAAGGATCATTACAGCAATCCACCAGTAAGATGTTTTGTTGGCTTCACCAGTGTTTGTTGCTTTAAACATTCTGTCCCATCGTATTTTTTTCGGAGCCTGGTAAGTTGAGCTTGCATCAGAAAATACTCCCTGTACACTCATCCAGGTAAACATAGGTTTTCCTACGATGTTTTCTTCCGGAACGAAACCAAAGAATCTCGCATCTAATGAAGCGTCTCTGTTGTCTCCTACCATCATGTAATAATCCTGTTTAATGGTATACTGGGTTGTTTCCTTACCATTGATAAAAATTTTACCGTTTTTATTTTCCAGACTGTTATGTTCATATTCAGAAATAATCCATCTGTATTCCGGCAGAGTTTCCTGATTCAGTGTTACCACATCTCCTTTTTTAGGAATTTTTAAAGGCCCGTACCAATCCTGATTCCAAGGTTTGTTGATTGGGAAGATAGACTGCGTGGTGTCTATTTTTGTTTTAGCTTCGTCTCTGTAATATACTGCTGCCTCGCCTTTAGGAGTCACATCCTCTTTCATATCAATGACCTGGGGAAGTGCTTTGATCTCTCTAGCAGTTTTATCCGTAAGTCCCTGGAAAGCATAAATATATCCATTTTCACCCTGAACCTCCTGTACTGGAAGGAATCCGTATGTATTATATAATGCAGGAATATCAAGCTGACTTCCGGTATTGACAATATATCTGTGCTGTACTTCCTGATCTCCTAAAACCATTTCAGGTTTTCCGTTAACGAAAAGTCTTCCGCCTCTCATTTCAAAGGTATCACCGGCAACGGCTACACATCTTTTAACGTATGGATCTCTTCTGTCGATCGCTGTATGCACGGAATCACGTGGATAGTTGAAGACAACTACATCATTTTTCTGAGGCTTGCTGAACTGGAAAATTCTTGTATAAGGAAGTTTTATACCATCAACATATGATTTGGGATCATCTTTTGGATTTCCTTTCTGTCCTATATCCATAATGGTTCCCTGAAGGAATGGTATCGCCACAGGACGCATCGGCATTCTGTATCCATAGCTCCATTTGTTCACGAAAAGGAAATCACCTACTAAAAGTGTTCTTTCCATAGATCCTGTAGGAATCCCGAACGGCTGTGTTACAAAAACGTGAATAATGGTTGCAAAAACAACCGCAAAAGTAATAGACCCAATGAATGTATCTTTCTTTCTTTCATTTTTCTCTTCGTCTGTAATGAACAGATCGTTGGCATTTTCGTCTTCTATTTCTACATCTTTAGAATAGTTCACTGTTGCCATATAGATAAACGGCAGGATTACTGTAAGCAATTGATGCTGAAAAAGAGTTTTTCCAAATTTTTTCATTAAATAAATATGGAAAACAGACATCATAATGGGTCCAACTATCGGAAGATAGGACAGGATAGCCCACCATTTCGGGTGTTTTGTTTCTTTTAATATAATGAAGTAATTATAGAAAGGTATAAATGCCAATAATGGACTATACCCCATTTTTTTGAACAGCTTCCAAGTGGAAATTCCCATCAGTACAGATAAAATGAGAACGTATACTGTATAAGTTAAAAAATAATTCATAGTTTTTTGTGCCTATTCTAAGTATATAAATGATAAATGATGAGTAATAAATGATCACAGCGTTCTGCTATTTATAATTTACTATTCATCATTTTTTTATTGGTATGCAATTTAAAGAATTTGTTACAAATTAAAGCCCCAAAACGTCTTTCATTGTAAAGTTTCCTTTTTTATCTTTAATCCATTCTGCAGCGACTACGGCTCCGAGTGCGAACCCGTTTCTGTTGAAGGCAGTATGCTTTATTTCAATTTCGTCCACTTCACTTTTATAATATACGCTGTGGGTACCGGGAACCTCATCTTCACGGATGGCAAAGATCCCCAGTTCCTGCCCCTGTGTTTCTTCCAGTTTCCAGGCGTTAAATTTAGGATTATTCTTGATGATTCCTTCAGCAATAGAAATTGCGGTTCCGCTGGGAGCATCTTTTTTGTGAACATGGTGAATTTCTTCCAGCTGGCAGGAATATTCATCTACATTTTTCATGATATCAGCTACTTTTTCGTTCAGGGCAAAAAATAAATTCACGCCTAAGCTAAAATTAGAGCCATATAAAAATGCGCTGTCATTGTCTACAGCAATTTTTTCAATGTCTTCTTTTTTGTCCAGCCAACCTGTGGTACCGCAAATCACAGGAACTTTATTTTCAAGACAGGCTTTTATATTATGATATGCCGCCTCGGGTAATGAAAATTCAATGGCAACGTCCGGGTTATTAAGATTTTCAGCTGTTGGAGTTTCTTTAAGGCGGGCCACTACTTCATGACCTCTCTTCTGTGCAATCTCATCGATGATCTTCCCCATTTTACCATATCCAACTAATGCTATTCTCATGTGATATCTTTTATTATGCTCAATGAACTTTACCATTCAATGAGCGTTATTCAAAATTATACTTAAAATCTATAGCTTAAACTTAAGCCTGTTTTCGGGTTTGAAAATCCATACTGATCCTGAATTACCGTAGGATTAAAACTCAGATCCGGATCGTGGCGGCTTTCATAAAGATGTGCATCTACCACGGCATCTACAATATTCAGGATGTAGATGAGGCCTGTAATGGCGATGGCGTAATCTCTTTGTCTTTTATATCTGTCCTGAGCATTCCCAAAAGCTTTTTTATCAAGCCAGGGATGGCTGTCTACAAATTCATTAGGGGTTCCGTTCAGTTTTGCCACGTAATATTCTCTGTACTTCTTGTACTGGTTGTTACTCCAGATTGTATATCCGATACCGGCTCCCACAGCTCCCCAGACAATAGGAATTTTGATGTATTTTTTATTATAATACTGTCCTAGTCCCGGAAGAACGGCAGAATACAGCCCGGCTCTTGTAGGGTTCAGCTTAATGGTTTTCTTTGTAGGTCCGTTTGCATTTTCAAGATCCTGAATAATCTTAGCTTCCGTTTTTACTGTTTTTGTAGGTTTTACAGTTTCAGTAACCACCGCACTGTCTTTCGGAAGAGGCCCTACACGAACTGTGTCGCCGGGAACCACCTGCGAATAAGCAAAAGCAAAAATGCCCAAAAAGAATGTGAAAAATAATTTCTTCATTTATTTAATATGGGATAAAATATATTCCAGCTCTTCCTCATTTTTGAAGTCCAGGAGAATTTTACCTTTTTTTCCGTTTCCGGAGGTTTTGATTTCTACTTTTACGTCTAATATATCAGCGATGGTTTTCTGTGCTCTTTTATAATTGTTGGAGAGCTCAGTATTAACTTTTTTCGCTGCGGGTGATTTAGGATTCTTCAATGCGGTAGCAGCCTGCTCAGCCTGACGTACATTGAGTTTTTCTTTGATGATCAGGTCAAATAGTATCTGCTGGTGTTCTTCACTTTCAAGGCTGATGATCGCTCTTCCGTGTCCTGCAGAGATTTCGCCGCTTCTGATGGCATTCTGAATATCAGGATTCAACCGTAACAGTCTGATAGAATTGGTAATAGTACTTCTGTCCTTTCCTACTCTCTGGCTCAGATTTTCCTGAGTAAGGCCAATCTCGTCCAAAAGTCTCTGATAGGTCAGAGCGATCTCAATGGCATCAAGATCTTCTCTCTGGATATTTTCAACAAGAGCCATTTCCAGGAGCTCCTGATCGTTTACCAGACGGATATAGGCAGGAACGGTCGGAAGTCCGGCAATTTTACTTGCACGGTAACGTCTTTCCCCTGATATGATTTCGAATTTCTCACCGTCTTTTCTTAAGGTAATCGGCTGGATCACGCCTAAGTTTTTAATCGACAGGGCAAGTTCGTTTAATGCTTTTTCATCAAAATAAGTTCTCGGCTGGGTCGGATTCGGATAAATATCCTCAAGGGCAACCTCTACAATATTCCCCACAAACTTATCTGCTCCTTCATCGGTAGCGGAGTTGATACTCGCTTTAGATTCAGCGCTCAAAATAGCGCCCAAACCACGTCCCATAGCTCTTTTTTTGTCCTTCATATATATAATCGATAAATGATGATTGATAAGTGATGGTCCTCATTCACTTATAGGGGATCCATTTATTATTAAATTAATTTTTTACTAAGTTTTCATTCTTCAGCAAGACTTCTTCGGCCAGCTGAATATACTGTATAGCACCTTTACTTTCTGCATCGTAGTTCAGGATACTTTCTCCAAAGCTTGGTGCTTCACTCAATCTTACGTTTCTGCTGATAATGGTTTCAAAAACCATGTCAGGAAAATGTGAATTCACTTCTTCAACCACCTGATTAGACAATCTTAATCTGCTGTCGTACATCGTAAGAAGAAGACCTTCAATCCCAAGATCTTTATTGTGGATCTTCTGTACATTTTTAATAGTGTTCAAAAGCTTACCCAACCCTTCCAATGCAAAATATTCGCACTGTATCGGAATGATCACAGAATCTGCTGCAGTAAGGGCATTAACTGTAATAAGTCCTAAACTCGGTGCGCAGTCTATAATGATATAATCATAATCATCTCTTACTTCTGCTAATGCTTTTTTCAGCATATACTCCCTGTTTTCCTTATCTACGAGTTCAATTTCCGCTGCTACCAGGTCAATATGTGATGGGATAATATCCAGATTTGGAGAAGCTGTTCTTTTGATACAAGTACTTGTATCTGCACTGTGCTCCAATAGATTGTATGTAGAGTACTGAACATCTTCTACACCAAGTCCAGAGGTTGCATTAGCCTGTGGATCAGCATCAATGATCAATATTCTTTTTTCCAATACCCCTAATGCTGCCGCCAGATTTACAGCTGTGGTAGTTTTTCCTACTCCTCCTTTTTGATTAGCGATACCTATGATTTTTGCCATTATTAGAACTTTAGGTTTCAAAAATACACTTTTTTCTTTGCTCTGTATGAATGGTGAAATTCAAAATTGAGTTAAAGTATTGTTAATAAACAGTTTAACAATTAAAAAAATTATCCACAAAAAAAATTCTTTGTGGATAACTATTTTAAGATTTGTTTTTATGTCAGTTATTCAAAGTTCATTGTGATTGGAAATTTGAAATAACTTCTTACGGCTTCACCTTGTTTATTTAAGCCAGGTTTCCATTTTCCTTTGATATATTTAATGGTTTTGATGGCTTCATTATTAAACTCCGTATTTGCTCCGTTAGCTTTTATTCCGGAAATGCTTCCATCAATCTCCACTACGAAAGTAACTGTTGTTTTCATCACTCCGTTTTCTCCTTCAAAACCTGAACCATCAAAATTATTCATCACCTTATTTCTGAAAGAGTTAATTCCTCCTTCATAAGCTGCCTCAACAGCCAAATCTCCTCCACCTATAATTTTATTCTTATCAACCGGAGGAACAGTTGGAACCGTAGTAACAGGCCCACTTCCTATAACCGGGGGCGGTGGAAGATATCTATCCGGCTTTACTGGATCTCCTTTAAAATTATCTACTAGTCCAGGAGTTGCATCTTGGGGTTTAGTTTGTTTAATTGGTTCTATTGCATCAGACTTAGGTGTTGGAACAGAACTATCAAATTGTCTCGTGTTTGGAGGCGTAACAGGCTGAACCGGTTTTACAATTTCCACAGGTGGTCTTTCTATTGGATCCACTTTTTTTAGTTTAATAACTACCGGAGGACCATCAGTAGGTGTATGTATAGCTGGAGCATTATCTGTAAACGCTGAAATCACAAACGGCGTTATTGAAATAGCAGCCAATAAACTCACGCCTACAAAAAGCGCTTTGGTTAATAATCTATCTGATTCATTTCTTAATGCATAGGCACCATATTCTTTGTTTCGGTGCTCAAAAAGAACTTCGTTAAAACGAAATTCCTGATTTTGGTTTAGGTGTTTCATCACTATTAAATATTTAAACTGTTAAAAAAATCAGTGATTATTAGTTTTAGATGTTCTTATCGATAAGTATTGTTTCGATATCAAAACATCTGCCAAAATTTTATCAAAACATCAATATTTTAAAAAATATTATAACAATATGTAAAATTTAACATTCTAATCAATCAGAGATATATAAAACTTAACAGTAATTCATTTTATTATTCGCAAAAAACCCGTCATTATTTATAAAATAAATATCATAAAATCAAAAACAGTTAAAACCACATTAAAAAACAGGAAAAACACTGATGAATCAATTGCAATACTGAAATACATTTGTACCATAGAAAAATCGGGGACGCTGAAAACCAAAAAGAGTAAGCAATTTTTTAAAAAACTTATAATTATGCCAACTTTAACTCAAGACGCAAAAACAAACTCATTAATGAGTATGCTTTTAAAGCAGATTTATGACACAGTAACCAACGGAGGAAATCCGGAACACCTGGGGAAAGATGATTTCATCGCATTTGATCCGGTAGGGATTACACTTTCGGAAGACACTTTTGATTATGCACTGAATGGTCTTTTCGGAGATGCCCCTTCACCAAAACCAATGCTGGACGGAACAGGAAAACCTATTCTGGATGCCAACGGAAATCCGAAAATAGATATGGAAGCCTATCAGACCGCATTATCCAACAGTAAATTCAAAAAATACCTGCAAATGGAACAGTTTGCAGCAATGACCGACGCTATTCCATCACAGCTTCCACCACTTACGGAAGACGGAAAAGGAAGAGCGATTACTATTATGAACGATTCACAGAAGAGGGTTTCTAAGGTATATGAAGATCTTTTGCAGTGGTCAGTAGTTGTAGATACAGACTTTGATCAGAAAGTAGAGAAAAAGCTAGACTCTTTGAGAAACAAATTATTCAAAATAAAAAAGGTAAAGAATCCTGATTTTGATGAGAATGCTCCGGTAGATGATCTGAACAAACCAGAGCTGATCCACACTTTCGTAGCGCCTACTTATGCAAAATATGTAGAATACCAGATGAAGTATTATGATATCGTGGACGCAAACAACGAGATCAGAACTGCCGCAGATAATGGTGATACTGATGCCATGGCAAAAGTATCCATTGACGGAAAAAACATGAAAAAGCGTGAAGATGCCGCTTTAAAGGCATGGCAGTCTTTAGGATATAAGGAGGCTGTGGAGAGAATTCAAAATTACCTGAGCGAGATTGAAGAGAAACACATGCTTGTGATCAAGAAAAGAATTCAGGCAGAATTCAGGAACAGCCAGAGAACCAGGATTTTAGACTATACGAACTATTCTCCATGTATTCCGGTAGCTGCCAATGCATTGAGGGAATCAAAAGGATGGCCGGAAATTTCTATTTCGCAGGGAAAATCCAATTATGATTATTCTAAATCAATTCACAACTGGGGTGCTGCGGGAGGTTTCAGCATGGGATTATTTTCTATTGGAGCAAAAGGCGGTGGAAAAAATGAAAAAACGCAGATAAAATCCGATTATACGAGTATGGATATTTCTTTCAAAGTAGGAAAAGTAAGAGTGGAAAGAGGCTGGTTCAATCAGCAGTTCATAGAATCTAAATACTGGAAGCTTCACGAACAGTCCCCACAGACCCTGAACGGGGATATGATCAGCGATGGAAATGGGAAGGGACTTATGCCGTCTATCATCACGGAGCTGATCATTGCTAAAGATGTCTCTCTGAATTTTAAAGACAGCAGCTCAGCATACACTGAAGCTAAGAATTCTATATCCGCAGGCGGTGCAGTAGGAATAGGACCTTTCGTGATCGGAGGAAACTACAGCTATGACAATCAGAATGTAAAATCCAGCTATGAATGGGAAGGTAAAACACTGACCTCAAAAGGAATTTACATCATCGGGTACAAATGTCATATCGTACCGAAATCTCCAAACCCGAATCCTGAGATTAAAAAATGGGCGGACGGAAAATCATAAGCAGAAAGGAAGTCTGAAGCCGGAGGAAGGAAGTTATTGAGTACCAAGATGCAGTCACGGTGTAGTTTTAATAATTTTTGAGAATTATTAAAGATGTACGTACCATACTAACCTCCAGTCTCCCTTCTTCTCTCTTCTCTTCTTACACCATATATCCTTCTCAATAGAATGGCCGGCAGAAGTTTTTTCTGCCGGTTATTCACCTAAACTAAAAACGATAACCATGAAATATTTTGTAGCCGTCTACCAGAAACTGAAGAACATTTATATGTCCCAAAGTTCGATGGAAAATGATCTGCCTATGATTTGCCCCTCCCTGCGCATTTATGATAATGAGGAGCTGGAACTGCTAAAACCTCCAAGTCTGCTGAACGATGAACAGAAAAAAGCGCTTTCGATCATTAAAAAGCAAAATGTAGCTTACGAACTGAACTCTGTGCCTATCTCTCCCAACTTTTGGGACCTTAATCCCAATAATTCCTTATTTGATATTTACAGAGATATCCTGGATAAAAACAACCTTAAAAATTTGGAGGAAAATCTGGATAAGGTTCTTGAAAACAAAAGCACCATTCTTTTTGATGCCAAAAACAGCGACACCAGGGAGTTTAAAGCGTATAAAAAGTACAGAATACTGTATGAAGATACCGTCATTAAAATAACAGACCACCTACTGGTGTTGGACGGACTGGAAACTGATGAGGAAAAAAGAAACTGGAATGACCGGCTTGTCAATTTAAACAATCTGAAAGAACTCGCTTTTTCGGAATGGAAAGTAAAAGGCAGTATAGATACTATTGAAAAGGAGCTGGCCAGAATCAACAGATCTTCTGATGCCGACCTCTATCTTGCTATGGCGCAAAATGCAAAACATACATTTGAGGCTGCAGAAAAAACCGATGTGATCAGCAATTCTTCGATTCACGACATTAATTTTATCCCGTATGACTTTATGGAAAATGAATCGGGATGGAACAGCATGCGCATTGAAAGATCCGAATTGGAAGGACTTCATTCTGAAGCGAAAAACGGTAATGAAAATATCCCCTCCGAGATTTTATCGATAGATTATGACGAAAGCATGATCCAGGCCGTGGAAGTGGAATATTCTTTTGTACACCTAAAAAGAAACTGGTTCAATAAAAATTTTATGCTTTCCAATTATTTTGAATGGAAGGAGCCTAAAAAGATATCAGACGGACAGACCATCTCCAACGATTTCAAGCTTCCTGCATTTCCAAAAACCATGATGCTGATTAAAAATCTGAAGGTGATCCTTGATCCGTCCATTATCAGCAGCAGTGTAAGCAACACCGAACAGCTGGTTTATTTCGGGCCTATGGTAATGAAACAGCAGGTTTTCATCAATAAAAACAATAACCAGAAGTTCCTCAAGGCGATCACTAATGTAAAGACCATCAAATCTGATCAGCTTCATTATCTGGCCAAGAAAACAGCCATCGCCGAAACCCAGAGGTCAGCTGTTATTAATGACTTTTCAGCCAGAGCAACAGTGGAACATGAGCCTGCAGAAAGCGCCAAAGCAACAGTCAATACAGCAATCGAAGGCAAAATAAATACCGGAAATATTCTCAGCAATATTAAAAATTTAAGACCTCTTAATCCGGTTCCACACAGAGCAAGTCCGGTACAGCCGGTACCTCAGCCGACTCATCCCATTAAAGTCCCATGGGGATCATGGGGTCCAAAATTTCCGACTATCCCCACTCCAAATCCAATTCCCTCTCCTGTTCCGCCATCTCCTCCAGGTTCCGTTATACAGTTCAGGGTTTCTGATAAAATCAATAACGAACCTATTTATAAATGTGCTATTTCTATTAAAGGAACCAATAACAACAGGATTTTTGAGATCGAAAGCAATGAAGCAGGCATGGTCAATCAGCTGATTCCTCTTGGGGAATACAGCATTGAGCTGAGAATTGATGATTATGCCGTTTTGAATCAGAACTTCAGTGTTACCAGTGCGATGCCTCTTAACCTTGAATATAAGCTTCAACGGGAGGAGGTAAAGTTTAAATCTTTTTTCCTGATCGGAATGATCTGTGAGAGAATGCCGCGAGTACCGGTTAATTAGAAACCAGACTTCAGAGGTCAGATATCAGACTTAATGCCTGAGACTTTAAGAGGTCAGTCCATGTACTTTATCTAAAATCATTTATCATTTATCATTTATCATTTATCATTTATCATTTATCATTTATCATTTATCATTAAAAAAACTGTCATGAAACTTTTAAAATATTATACAAAAACACCGGAAGTGCTTACCTTATGTGAGATCCTTTATCAACTTGGATACAGCCTTAAAATCTCGGATTCATTCACTCTGGAAGTGGATGCAGCTGTGAAAGATTTCCAAAGAAAAAACTCTTTGGTAGTGGACGGAATCGTAGGTGTAAAAACCTGGGCCGTTCTTCTTGAAAAAGATGAAAAACCCTTGAGCCAGACCGATAAATTTCTGAAAGAAGAAGATCTTATCCAGTTTGCAGATGAATACCATCTGGAGCTGGCTGCTGTAAAAGCAGTGAATGAAATTGAAAGCAGCGGAAAAGGTTTTCTGATTAACAATAAGCCCAAAATACTTTTTGAAGGCCATGTTTTCTGGAGTGAACTCAAAAAAAGAGGGATCGATCCTAATTCTTATTACAATTCAAACAGCCAGAACGTTCTTTATCCGAAATGGACAAGAGCGCATTACCAGGGCGGAGTGAAAGAATACGACAGATTAAATGAAGCCATCAGTCTGAATAGCAATCCGCACTTTAAAGAGGCCGCACTGTCTTCTGCTTCTTGGGGGAGTTTTCAAATCATGGGCTATCATGCCAAAAATTTAGGATATTCCGATATAGATATTTTTGTTTCGAGAATGGAACTCAATGAGGGTGAACATTTGAGAGCATTCGGGAAATTTTTGGAGAAGAACAACTGCCTTGTTCATCTCAGAAATAAAAACTGGGCAGGTTTTGCAAAGCTTTATAACGGGGCCGGATACAGGGAAAACAAATATGATGAGAAGCTTGCGAAAGCCTATGCAAAATATTCACAAAACTAAATAAGTAGTTTTTTTAAGTTCCTGCAGGTACACAGATTCGAAGTCACTTACATCCTTTGAATTTCTGTGACCTGTGGGAATCTTGTTTTTATACAACGTTGATAAATGGTTTGCAGAAATGGTTTCACAGCAATATGAGCCGCTAAAATTCATTTTTTTTACAAAACGCATTTAAAAGCTACAAATTGATAATCAACTGGTTATATTTATTATTTTTTAACATTAGTTTAACATTTTTGTTTATCTTTGCTTTTCGTCAAATAACTAAGGATGTCTTTATACCAACAAATTGCAGAAAAACTACAATATATAAGTCCGAGTTTTTATAAAAAAAGATATTTTAAGAATTTAAACAATCTTACTAAGGACAATTTTTCGGCGCTTAATGTAGAACCGGAACTGGTATGGATCAAGGAATACCTTCCAAAAAATGCTGTAATACTGGACATCGGAGCCAATGTCGGAACTTTTCTTTATCAGTTGGAACATAAGCTGAACCATGAACATATTTATGGTTTTGAACCCAACAAGAAACTTTACGGCCGCCTGAAAAGACTTTTTCCGGGAATGAGGATATTTCCTTTAGCGCTTTCTGACGAAAACACAACAGCTGAATTTAAGGTTCCTGTTATTAACGGCAAACTGATTGCCTCCCGGGGAACTTTGAACACCTCTTACAAAGAAAAAGGTGAAGAGAAGAGCTATACGGAAAAGGTAAAAGTGATCAAGCTGGATGAATGGGCTGCTATAGAGCATTTTGACAGACTGGATTTCATTAAGATAGATGTGGAGGGAAATGAAATGAAAACCCTTTCCGGTGCCAAGAAAATCATCACGCGGTTCCTTCCGACACTGATGGTAGAAATGGAACAAAGACACCACAAAACACCAATCTGGATTGATATTTCTGAAATAAAAAATTGGGGATATGAAGCGCAATATCTTAACCGTGACAGTTTTAAGCTGGAGCTCCTGACGGAAGAGATCTTAATACACAACACGAACGATGAAAAAAATAAGACCAGCTATATAAACAACATTATTTTTACGCCAAAAAACCATTAAAAAAACATTATGAGTGTAGTAGCGAGACAGGGCTTCAAATATTCCATCATAGGTTATATTGGTTTTCTGCTGGGTACCATATCCGCCATTTTTATCTTTCCATACAACTTTGAATTTTATGGAAAACTCCGCTATATCCTGCCTACTGCCGAGATGCTGGTTCCTGTTGTGGTATTGGGAATCTCCTACTCCAACGTGAAATTTTTCCACAAGGTGGAAAAAGACGGTAAGAAACAGAATATGCTCTCGTTGTCGCTGCTTACGGTATTTATTAATTTTATCATTTTTACAGGAGTGTTTTTTGTACTCCCCTACCTTTTTCCAAAATTCAGACATTCTGAAGCATGGAAATTAAAGGAAATGATCCTTCCGCTGATCCTCATCCTTTCTTTCTGTGCAATTCTTAATAAATATACCTCCAATTACAAGAGAATTGTTGTTTCCAATATTTTTGACAATCTTTTCCCAAAGATCGCTAATCTGGGTGCTTTCTGCCTGTTTGCTTACTTTTTACTGTCGCAGAAAATTGCATTTGCCTTCTTTTTCGGAATGTTTGCTCTGATGCTTTTCGGATACGTTTATTACACAAACAGACTTGAAAAGATAAGGCTGGACTTTAATACGGATTATTTCAGGAAGGATAATTTCTGGAAAGAGTTTTTCAATTACAGTTTTTTCGGATTCCTGGGAACTTTTGGAAATTATCTGGCGATCAACAGCTTTATGATCGGTGAGTTTATGGGAATGGAGGAAGTAGGAATCTATTCCGTTCTTTATGCTTTGATTTCCCTGATTTCAATTCCACAGCTGGGACTGTTCAACATCTCTGCCCCGATCATCAATAAAACACTGGTTGAGGGTGACATGGAGGAACTGGACCGGTTTCATAAAAAGACATCATTATCCCTGTATTTTTTAGGTGCGGTTCTGTTTTCATGCATCATGGTGGGTTTTCCTTATCTCACGGAATTCATGCCTAAAAACGGTACGATGCTGAGAGAATATGAGCCCGTGGTATGGATCTGGGGTTCTGCAGTTTTAATTGACCTGGCGACGGGCTTTAACGGGAATATCATTTCGCTTTCCAAATATTACAGATTCAATATCCTGATCATGCTTCTTCTGGCCGGGCTTACCATTGGACTGAACTATTATTTTATTAAAAATACGGATCTGAAACTCATCGGGATTGCTTTATCTACAGCTATTTCACTGACGACTTACAATGTCATCAAGATCGCCTTCAATTATTTTGTATTCAAGGTATCTCCGCTTACGATTGAAATGATCTTCGTTTCCATTATCTGTACTTTAGCGATTACAGTGGCGATTGTTTTACCCACTTTTCATAATAATTTCATCAACCTGATGTACAAACCGGCTGTTGTTCTGGTATTGATCTACATCGGAAATTATTTCACGAAAGTATTTCCACTCGATGATTATCTGAATGCAAACTTTATTAAAAGTATTTTTAAATTTAAATAGAAATGAGGCCGGAAAGAACATTTTCAAGTTTATTGAGAACGGTCTTTTTGCTGTAATTTTTCTGGAAATCGAAGCGTATATTCTTAAGGGTTTCAAACTGCTCCAGGATATTGTCCGCCTCAGGAACAATAAATTCTAATTTCGAAGGATAATCTTTAGGAAAAACAGCTGTTTTACCATATTTGACGGCATCACCCAAGTTTCCGGTCATTTTTGTTCTGCCATAGATTTCTTTTCTGCTGAAAAACTCTGTTTCCTGCTGAATAGGACACCACAAAATATCTGCAGCCTGCATCCTGATTTCAAAATCATGATGGGAAACCCGCTCTGAGAAATATTGGATAGAAATATTCTCAGGAAGTTTTTGGGACAATTCTTCCAGCTGCTTCAGTTCCTTGTCTTTAGCTTTTCCTAAAAATATAAATTTACATTTTTCTTCTGTCTTTAAATTTTGAATGGTTTTAAAAACGTGATGGTAATCTCTTCTTTTTTGTGATACGCCTCCCGGAATCACAACGGTAAGATCTCTGTTTTCCTGTTTATCAAAATTTTCACTGTAAAAAAGAGGCAGAAATTTATAAATATCTGATGAAAGCTCTTCGTCCAACACCAATAAATTCTTAGCATTCCTATACGCTTTTGAGGTATAAAAAAGGCCTTCTTTCCACCAAAGCTTCAGCCGGTAGATGATATCTCCTTTAAAAACACTTTTCATCAAAGCACCTTTTGAAGCTGTCGAAAAATTCATATTATGAACAATAACGGACACATTATATTTCTGAACCAACGCATGAAAGGTGTTGAAATACCGGTGGACCGTTCCAATGATGATCAGATCGTATTTCTTTAATTTCAACTGTTCCATGATCATGGAGCTGTCAGATAAAAACACGGTCTCCCCATTCTCTATAACCAAATCTTTGATCTTTTTCGAAAAATAATAGTCTACGCTAAATTCCGAAGAATCCTTCATGATATCCATGAAAGCCTGCGCAATTTCTGCGTGGGTATCTATTTCTATGTAGGCGATTTTTTTCAATTAGGGATTAGAGATTAGAGATTAGAGATTAGAGATTAGAGATTAGCAAAGGTAAAACGTTGGCTGGATGTCAATTATATGTATGATTGTGCTATATTTTCAGCCATTTTTTCTTCAGCATTTTCCACCGTTTATCGTTGATGGCTTTCTGTTCGTCTTTGGAGATCTTCAGTTCCAGTTTGGCTTTTCTGCAGGCTTCATAAGCTTTAATGATCTTAAAGAAAAAAGAAACAGATCTGCTCTTTGCAGCTTCTTTGGTTGAAGCGATATAGGCTAGAAACCTGTTCAGACCTAAAAAGTAAAAATACCTGCCGTAATAGTCTGCCGGCCTGATTGTATAATCCGCCCCTTTTACTTTGATCAGCTTTACCTGTAATTCCGGAAGAACAATTTCTTTCCAACCCAGGTTTTCTAAAAGAATGGAATCAATATTGTCCCAGCCCAGCGTTTCTCTCAATCCTCTGATCTGAAGGAAAGATTCTTTACGATACGCTTTCATAGGGCCCCTTACGTGATGTTTATTGGAATTTCCTTCATACACCCAACCGCCATCTTTTTCCACGTATAACAAACCGCCAATAAGCCCGTATTCAGGATTATTTTTGAACGCAGATTCTAATGTTTCCAGATAATTTCCGGGAAGAATAATATCAGCGTCAAATTTACAGATAATATCAAATTCATCTATATTCTGAGTTTTTAATCCGTTCCTGAATGCATTCACCACTTTAGAACCTGGCTGATGGACAGATTTCTGAAGATTCACCGTTTCAAAACGGGAATCATTTTCTGTATATTGTCTGATTACTTCAGCCGTACCGTCTGTAGAACCGTCATTAACTACCACAGTTCGGAAATCTTTAAAGCTCTGCTGCTGTAAAGAATCGAGTGTGAATGAAAGATTTCCTTCTTCGTTATGTGCAGGAATTATGATTAAAAACCTCAAGTCTGTGAATTTATAATGATAAATGATAAGCGATAACTGATGAATGGTTTTATTATCAGTTATCGCTTATACTATTACTTGTTATGCGGTTTCAGCATGTTTTTAGGATCCAGAATTTCATCCAGTTTTTCCTGGGAAAGAATTCCTTTTTCCAAAACAAGATTGTAAACGCTGTTTCCGGTTTCCAGGGCTTCTTTTGCAATCTCCGTAGACTTTTTGTACCCGATATATGGATTAAGTGCTGTTACAATACCGATGCTGTGTTTTACCATATTCAGGCAGATTTCCTTATTGGCGGTAATTCCCACAATACATTTTTCGCGAAGCGTATCTAAAGCATTGCAAAGGAAATTAATATTTTCCATGATTGCATGGGAAAGCACAGGCTCCATTACGTTAAGCTGAAGCTGCCCGGCCTCTGCGGCAAAAGTTACGGTAAGGTCATTCCCAAATACTTTAAAGCAAACCTGGTTTACCACTTCCGGGATAACAGGGTTCACTTTTCCAGGCATAATGGATGATCCCGGCTGCATAGGAGGAAGATTGATCTCAAATAATCCGGCTCTTGGACCTGAAGAAAGCAGTCTCAGATCATTACAGATTTTTGAAAGCTTCACGGCAAGACGTTTTGTAGCGGAGGAATAGATCACATAAGAACCTGTATCCGGTGTTGCCTCAACCAGATCCGGAGCGGAAATAACTGGAAAACCGGTGATCTGAGCGAGGTTTTTCGCGCAAAGGGTTGCATAGCCCACAGGAGCGTTCAGTCCTGTTCCTATGGCTGTTGCTCCCATATTCACTTCTACAAAAAGGCCGGCATTGTTATTTAATTTAGAAATATCTTCTTCCAGAGTGGCTGCATACGCTTCAAACTCCTGGCCTAAAGTCATTGGAACAGCATCCTGAAGCTGGGTACGACCCATTTTTATTACATCATGAAACTCTTTTCCCTTGGCACGAAAAGCTTCAACGATTTTTTCAAGTTTTTCAACAAGCACGATATTCATATGCAACAGCCCCATTTTGATCGCCGTAGGATAAGCATCATTGGTGGACTGGGAAAGATTGATATGGTCATTCGGTGAACAGAATTCATATTCCCCTTTATTTTTTCCTAATTTTTCTAAAACGATGTTGGCGATCACTTCATTCGCATTCATATTGATTGAAGTACCGGCTCCTCCCTGGATCATATCCACAGGAAACTGCTCATGGTATTTTCCCTCTACAATTTCATCACATGCTTCCGCTATTCTGAAATACAGGTTTTCATCAAGCAGACCTAATTCATAATTGGTTTTTGCCGCTGCCTTTTTCACAAAAGCCAGACCTTTGATAAAATCCGGATAGGAAGACAGAAGCTGTCCCGAAATTTTGAAGTTATCGATCGCTCTCTGCGTCTGTACTCCGTAATATGCGTCTGCAGGCACATTGAGTTCGCCCAACAGATCGCTTTCTTTTCTGAAATTTTCCATTACAGATATTTTAGCTGTTTTTATTTTTAAATAGAACAAAAACGCATCTTTACCGATGCGCTTTAATAGTTATTTCGCTGGATATTTTTGATTTAAAGCCTGAAGAATTGCCCATGTTTCGGCATCCAGGATTCCGTCGTAATTCTGCGGACGGAAATGGTACTGCAAAGCTTCGATGGTTCTTTTTGTTGCATCATCCCACTTTCCGCTCAGATCCAGGTAATACCCGAATTTCTGCAATGCAGTCTGAATAGCAAAGATAAAGGAAGGATCATTATATTTTAAGGGGACTTCTTCCTGCGCCAGAGCTAAGAAGTTCTGTTTTACAGTTTCATCATACCACATTCCAAGCTGGTATTCATCATACAGCTTTTTCCATGGAAACATAGGTCCGGGATCCTGTTTTCTGGTTGGAGCAATATCTGAATGGGCCAGGACATTGGTTGCCGGAATCTGATATCTGCTGACAATATCCTTAGCCAAAGCAGCCACTTTTCTCACCTGCTCATCACTGAATGATGCAAATATTTTTTTCCCTTCAGCATCTGATGTATATCCGGTATTGACGATTTCAATGCCTATAGAGGTATCATTAAGGTTTTTATCATTTCTCCAGTTACTTACTCCGGCATGATAAGAACGTTTGTTTTCGTCAACGAGCTGATAGATCTCATTATCGCCGGTATTATTAACCAGGTAATGAGCACTTACCCCCTGTTGGGTGAGAACTGTAATGGATTTGTCATCAGGAAGCGCTGTATAATGTAATATAAGATAACGTTGTCTAAAGTTCTGTGCTATGGCAGGGAAATAGGTCTTTACAACTTTATATCCTGCCGGCTTTGCCGAAACGATAGAACCGTAACTTGCCGTATTATCATTTTTTGTAGGATCAGCAAGATTGGTGGTAAAAAATTCCACTCCGCGTTCATTGGTAATTTTAGGTTTTGCAGTCGTCGCCACCGGAGCTTTCACGGCAGGTTTTGCCTGTGATACCGGGGCTTTTGGCTTGTATGTATTTTTTGTAACATTTTGCTGGGAAGTACATGAAAAAACAAAAGTACTTAATCCGATGATATATAATGTCTTACGCATCAGTTTAATTTTTTAATCATTTATCTCCTCAAAAATACGCAAATTTTTCTTGAATTTTATTTGGTAAATAAAGAAATCTATTCTATATTTGCACTCGCAATAACGGAACAACGATCATTAAAAAATAAGAAAAAAGGAGGGTTGCCAGAGTGGTTAATGGAGCAGTTTGCTAAACTGTCGACGTGCAAGCGTCGCAAGGGTTCGAATCCCTTACCCTCCGCATTTTTTTCTTACTAACTATATTTCTCGGGGCGTAGCGTAGTCCGGTCATCGCGCCTGGTTTGGGACCAGGAGGTCGCAGGTTCGAATCCTGCCGCCCCGACTGTTTTAGTAATTTTCTCAAAATTATTTAATGGGTGCGTAGCTCAGCTGGATAGAGCATCTGCCTTCTAAGCAGACGGTCAAAGGTTCGAATCCTTTCGCGCTCACTTATTTAAAAGCCTCTATTTCAGGGGCTTTTGTTATTTTCAACAAGTTCTACCATTTATTTTTATATCAAATATTTGACAAAAATACGAAAAAAAACAAGCCAAAAATGCGCGAAAATGGTATATTTGTTCAGATTTTTTTCAGACATCTTTTCAGACATTAATTTTTTCAGACAATTTTCAGACATTTTCAATCATAATTGACAATGGAAATAGAAATTAAATTAGACAAATCAAAATTGAGAAAAAAGGGGTATCCAATCATTATAAGTATTTATATAACCCCAACGGATCGGCAGTATCCAACAACTTCATTTTATTCATTCCCTGAAGAATGGGACGAAGTTCGTAAGGAACCGCGACCAAACCATCCAAATTACTTTACTTTATATGAATACATAACAAAGAAAAAACTTATTATTAATCAAATTTTATCTCAGAATGTAAGTAGAACATCAACACAGATAAAGAACCTTATTCTCGGCAACAATAACGATTCATTATCTTCTTTTTGGCAAAGCTATATAGACGAATTTAGAGAAAGGAATAATGATGGCCAAGCGCGTTATTTTGAAAGCAACTTGAAAGCCTTAAATCAATTTAATACAAATGTTCTTTTTAATCAAATTGACTATAATTACTTAATTCAATATCGTGATTTTCACCTATCAAAAAGAGATCAGCACGGAAAACGAAAAGTAAGTAATAATGGCGTTACTGTTTATTTAAGAGCAATTCGTACTGTTTATAATGAAGCTGTAAAGAGAAAAATTTTTGTTCCTGCAGATGCAACAAAACACTTTATAGGAGTCATGCCCAAATCGGAACCAACAAAAGACAAAGATTTTACCCAGGAAGAAATGAAAAAAATTGTTGCAGTTCCAAAAAAATCCAAATATTATGATATTTTCATTCTTTGCTTTCTTTTAGGAGGTATAGATTATGTTGATTTATTAAATCTACGTTATGACCATATCAGAAATAACAGAATTAAATTTGTTAGGTTTAAAGGAGGAACCAATGAGGTGATCAATAATTATGTTTATCCGGAGGTCTGGGACATTCTTGATGGATACAAGGATGATTCTGGTTATCTCATGCCTTTTTTACAAATATATGAGGCAAAGGCAGAAAATTATTCCTACCGGGATAATTATATAAGACGGTTCAGAACCTGGCTTAAAAACAACGATATTAATTCTTATTTCACTAGCAAAACTCCTCGATACACTTTTATAAATATTGGAAAAAAATTAATGCTGAATAGGGATATCTTGATTGAAATAACAGGACACTCACACGATGATGTTCATGCCATTTATGAAAGTAGATTTCCTGATCATGTTCGGGATGAAGTTCAAAGGACGATTATTGATGCTGTATTAAAAAAAGACGGAGACTAAAAAGTCTCCGTTTCGATTTCTACGGAATAAAATTTCTTTGACACAGAATTTTTTACCCAGGATTTAATCCAATGCTTTTTGTTATATGCATAAATTTCAGACCGAATATTGTACTTCCGGATTTTTGATTTGGATATCCTAAAAGTCCATTTATAAGTGAAATTCGTCAACCTATTTAAAAACCAATCCTTAACAGAATCCGCAAAGTAAGCTCCATGCAACCCAGTTGGATTTTTAGCATGATTATCTCCATTCTGATCAAGTCCCTCATAATGTACAAGCATGAGAGCTCCACTTTCATCATAAGTTCTTGCTGTTGTTACGGCTCTAAAAACTTCCAATGGTAGGCAGAAACCATTGATCACAATTTCAGTTGTATCTTTCGGTAAAACAGATTTGTTAAGCTGATATCCATTCTCATCAAAAAATACAGAGTCCAGGTTCAATCCTTCTACATCTGGAAATTTGATATTGAAATACCTCTTATCATTCCGGCTTCTAATTGGATCATCAACTTCAAATTCTCTGAAGTCTTCCGGTTCTTTCAGCTTATCAACTACAATCCGATTCATAGTTGCAACATTACCATCAAATGACAGATCATAATTCCTCCAGTTTTTAATAGTGTTCACAAGGTCTCCAAAAGTCATATCCGGAAGGGCTCTTCTAAGATCAACCCGGTCAAAATTGAATACAAACGGAATAGGATCTCCAGACGTCGTATTCTGCCTCATTGGGTTGATCTTAATTTCAGCAACTCCAATATTTACGCCTTCAGCATTAAAACGGTCACTATAAACCCTGCCAAAATATTCGAAACTATATTCAGGAGCAGCTTCTGCTTCATCAACATCAATTTCCACAACCTGATCAAAATTTATGAATTGAGAAACAGTTCCACTACCGTAAGATGTTAATAAAACACCATTTTTTTTAATTGCAAGATTACAATTTGGATCTCCATTTGTAAAACAGCTCCCAATAAATCTGTATTTTCCGGGTGCATCAATCTTAAATTTCTTTACCCAATGTCCAAAAATATTTCCTGTAACAATTTCATTATCGAAAAATTCAGCTGAAAACACAAAGGTTTTCTGATATTTCTGCTCACCTGTTGTATAATACTGCTCCGGAGAAAATATTCCTTTTTGCTTTAGCTGTGGATCCTCCAAAATATCTCCCTGCAGAACAAAGCCGGCATCCAGAAACCCAGCTTTTAAAACGTGCAGAAGATAAGGGATTGGCTGAATAATATTTCTGTTGACAACATCCCAACCGTTGGCATTTTCCTGAATTTCATTCCTAGGAAACTCTTTAATATTCGTTCCAGTGGTTAAAATTCTATCATTAATAAAACAGTTAAAATTTTTCCACCCGTCCTGATCTGTGTCATATTCTGTTGTATATAATTTCGGGAAATTATAATTTGTCTCTGGATATTTTTTGGAAACGATCTCATTCGCATGATTGTAGATATCATTTACCAATTTAAATTCGACCGGTAGCTCTTTTAATTTTTTTTCAAAATTCGGAAGTTCTTCAAACCCTGAATCAATCTGAATACTAGCCCACTTCTTCCTAATTTCTAAAAACTCAAGAACACCCTTTCTTACCTTTCCTTCAAATATGTGATATCCTTCATGTTTCTGTTTCAGATTCATATTATTAAATGACGAATACTGACCATTTTCACTTAAAAAATTCCTCTTATAATAATACTTGAATGGTAAAGTATATTTCGTCCAGATTGAATCCTTAAACCGAGGGTTTTCTTCTGTAAAATTTGTTTCTACTCCAGTCAGTGGAATTACAGAATTTTCTGTTATAAATTGATCAGCTCTAGTTCTCATTATCCAGAATTTTAAAGTCAATATCCATTGAAAAAGTATTCTTTCCGGAATCCTTCAGCTCATTTTTATTCGTAATCGGAAACACTTTATATCTTACACCTTCTGCGTAAATAAAGCATAAACGAGACTTTAGCAGATCAGTTATCAGATCAATCTCTTCCTTCAAAATCCAGCCGGTATTCACTGTCAAAGTTCTCCTATCAACACTATCAAACTTTTCTTCCAGATATTCATTAGATTCACCAATAACATTATCGATATCTACCGGAATTTTGATATCTCCGGACGCCGAAAACCAGTCAAAAACAAGATTATCATTTTCCCATTCTATATGGATGATCTTCTCCGGCTCCGGAAGCGGAACAAACTGCATAATATTTGAAGAAATAATCTTTCTTTTAAGAGCAGGACTGAAGCTTGACCTTAAAAAAGTAAACTGATCAACGTTAAATTTAGAAACATGAGCAGGCTTTGGAAGAGTGTACTGAGTGAATAATTTATTTAATTCGTCTTTCTCAGAAAGTCTATCTACACTTAATTTAATAACACTTTCATTGTAAGTGCTTCTTATTGGATAGTTTGTAAAAACCGGAAAACATTTAGGCTTTTTTCCAGGAGCGAAATAGATGTTGTCCAGGACAAACGTAGATTGAACTTCATCTAATTCGTTCATTTCTTCGAAAGTCATTTCTACTAAAGCCAGGCTATATTGATAAACAGGATCCAAAGCTGTTGTGATATCTTTTGCCATAATAAAGAAGTCCTGAACTTCATCACCAGGATAAATTTCAACGGATCCTTTAAAATATGGGAAAGTGTATTCCTCCTCTTCCTGGTACTGTTGGCCAAATCCATTAAAGAACATTTTCAAAGTCATTTTCACATAAGTTGAAGACGATGAAGTCTTGTTTAAAACTACTTTATTGGCATCTTTTGCAAAATAATAGTTTGATCCGGAAAAGTCATGAGTTATTGCCTGGACCACGCTAATATTGATTGTTACCTTTTTTGTAACAGTTCCCGCTCTCAGAATAATTTCTCCGGAATAATTTCCCACGGAAAGCGTAGAAGAGTTTACAGTCGTAAAACTTAAAACTCCATTATTGAGAACAGCTGTATCTATAAATGAGGGCTTACTATCAACAATAATCGTTAAATTGTTCGGGTTAGAGATATTTGACGAAAACTGCTTTGTTTCAGAAAGATTTTTCTGAAGAGAAGTATTAAATGCAGATGGACTCACATAAAAAACGGTTGTATCGTTGATTACTTCTAAATTTACAGTTACGTTTTTTACTGCAGTGCCTATTTGGATTGTTACAGTTCCAGAGTAAGTTCCAACAGCTTTATTTTGAATTACCGTATTATTCTGAAACTTCAAATGTCTTTGAGAATTTACAGACTCCTGGGTCAGATTAATGAATGGTTCGGTTGCTGTAACGGTAACCGGATCCGTGACAAAGACGATAATTTTATCATCCCCGGACAAAAGTCCATCGGCCTTGTTATAGGTTAAATTATAAACGTTTTTATCAGTTGAAATTCCGGTACCGGCTTGAACGGTAACTGAGATTTCAGTATAGTAAGATTCGACAAAATGTTCCTGGTTATTTGAGTCAATTCCGTAAGCTTCGATAGTAATTGGCTGCACATGATTTCCCACTGAAAGGTTGTCCAGATTTTGAAAATCACAGTAGACCCTCTCAGTATTAAGATTTGTTTGATTAAATGTATCTCCTACAAGCTTTACAGAGGTTAGATTTACAAAATCAACGGCCCCTGAAGCAATGTTTTTTTTAACTTTAAATCTAAAGTTTGTATAATTATAATAAACAAATTCTAATTCCGGAAAAGTGAAATCCTGGAATAATTGTCCAGGAGCAGCTGTTCCCATTTGCCAGACTTTATTTAATTGCGGCGGATTAATTTTCCAGTCTCTAATAGGAACATCCACAATTGTAGAAATTGTAGAACACATTGAACCACCACCATGCCCCGGAGGGCAAACTAACACATACTGAACTTCTTGTTTGGTTCTAATTGGCATATAAATAAGGTATTTTGTTTTTAAAATATTTTTTCTTCTTATCCGTATTTCGCTCTAAATAATTCCAGATCTCAATAGCAAAATTGTTCAGGTAAATTATCAGACGCTCCGGTCTTTGCTCGATTGTCCTGGCTTCAGGAAATAGCGTTTCTTTGTTCCGGATTAATTTTTGAAATCCTGCCATTGAAACGATGAAGTCAATATCTTTTACCTTGTATTCCTCTGTCAGATCACCGTTCAATATTTTTGAAACAGATCCTACCAGATAGATATCTTCTCCAGTAATATTTTTCACTCTTTTGCTTAGTAAATCGCAGCATTCGTTTAGGATAGGAGCTTCAAAAATCTGAAGCTCCTGAAAGTTATTTTCTTGCATTTCTGTTTTCAATGATTTCAAATTCTTTTGTTGCTTTCTTGAATAATTTTCCATTTTTGGCATCAGCGACCATGTAAGATTCTATACCTTCATCATCTATTTTCTGAAGGATATCCTTTAGCTCAGACATCACTTCCAGATTTTGACTGACAACATCTATCAAATTTGCCTGAGGTGGTGTTGGGTTAATATTGGAGGAATCTGCAGAGGGTTCTGTAAATCCGCCGTTAGCGAATGGTTTTGTTTTCCCTTGACGAACACTTTCCAGGTAATCAATAACCTGAGCTGTTTTAGGATCCTCAAGCATCCAGGCTGGAGCTACCCACTCGTTTGCGTGTACAATACCTGCAGGAACGTGTCCGGTTTCATCCGGAGAACCAAATCCTCTACCAGTATGTCCACCTTGGTAGAATGTTGGTTTATCCGGAAGTGGTGTAGACAGAACAGTTCCCAACTGAACAGCTCCAAGCGTTCCAATCAGAACAGCAGCTATGGTTCCTCCAATCGGACCTAATTGGCTATAGGCCTGCATAATTGCCAAAGAAGTATTAGTGATGATTTCCGCTATTTTTAAAGCTCTTTCTGTCTTGGCTTGCTTATAAGCGATTTCGGCCTTTTTATTAGCAGTTTCTGCATCTAATCCCTGAAGTTTTTTATTGTATTCTTCCTGAGTGATCACTCCGGCATTCAATTGTCCCAGGAGCTCCTTTTTCTTTTTATCATTATTCTTTTCGAACCTTGCCATTTCTCGTTCAGCAAGAGCATTCTGCAATTGATAATAAGCCTGAAAAGCATTACCTAAAGCTTGAATAACCATTTTTACGGCTCCGAGCTTACCTTTTGTTGTATCGAGATTTTTCCAGGCAGTTTCCCAATCCTTTGCAGAAAATCCAAGGATATCAACCTTTTCCTTTTCAGTATCACTTTCCTCAGTTACTTTTTTATCATCAGATTCTTTGCCGCCGGTCATGGCAGTTTGAACCTCTGTTATTTTACCTTTTAATTCTTCAAGATCCTTCTTAAGCTTTTCCGTAGCTTCAGACGAAAGAGAAGGATCCTGAAGTAATTTCTCAAGTAATTTTTGTTGTTCCATCAGGAAGTTTTCCTGGGACTTCAGATAAGCTCTGTCAGCATTTTCCCGAAGGGCTTTTTTTGCATCTTCTAAAGTTTGAATAGCCTTTAATTCAGTCTCAGTAAGCTTCAGGTAACTCATTTTTGATAAAGCTTCGCGAGCTTCATCCATCGTAGTGATATTATTGATAGAATCTTCAGCTGACTTTCTCTCAAGATCTATTTTCGATTGAAGTGATTCTACCTGATTTTCATAAGATTTTGTCTGATATTTTTCCTCAATTCTCAAGAGATTAAAGCCATGAGTCTGGAAGATCTGATCTTCCATTTTTACATTAGCATCGATTAATCCCAGTCTTTTTTTATTGGCTTCCTCAAGACCAGCAATAGCGTTTCCATATTCAGCTGCAGCTGCAGGATTTTTTGTTTCCTTTTTGTCACGCTCCAACTTCTTTATTTCATCATCAGTTTTTTTGATCTGATTTTTAAATTCTGCAGTTTGCTGTTGAAGCTCATTTTTACGATTTTCATAATCTTGAAGCTCGACGTCCCATTCCTTCTGCTTATTTTCTTCCCAGATCTTAAACTGCTCATCTATCCTGGCTCTCTCAAGTTCACCGGCTTTTTTATCGGCTTCAGTTTTTGCTTCATTGGCTTTATTGTAAGCTTCGCGAGCTTTCTCAAGATCATCCCTATTTTTTTTATTAGGATCTTTATCTTTGGGCTTATCAGGTAGCGGAATGTTCTTTGGAACAGTATTTTCTTCGATACCGGGAACCGTAGACAGGTTCGCAATCTGCTCTGAAAGAGTATTTGCATCATTGTTTAATTTCTGAATAGCCTGATTTCTTTTTTCATAGATGTATCCATAGGTATCCATCATCTGTCTTGCATAGCCGTCTCCAGCCTGTTTTTTCCAGATTTCAAATTGTTTCCGCTGGTCCTTATCCATTAATTTGATCTCGGAAGGAGTTAAAAACGATAAATTACGATCAACCCAATTTCCGTTCTCTTTAGCAACATCCTTTAACGGCTTATCCTGTTCATCAATGATTTTTTCATTAATTTCATCAAGCTTTTTATTCAGTACTTTAATTTTGGAATTTCTAAGAAGTGCATCAGTGTAAGCTTTGATCGCATTAGTGGCCTCCTGAGTCTTGATATTTTCTAAAGTAAGGTTTCCTAAATACTCCGGAGAAAGCTTGTTTAATTTCTGAATGGCATCAGATCGAAGTTCCTTACTGTAATTGTCATCCTTTGCAATTTTGACGAGCTGCTCAAGCTCTCTTTTTTGAGAAATGATTCCTTTTTCCGCATCCTTATTGATTTCGTTCAGCATTTTCTGTTTTGCTGCAGCTTCATCAACTTCTTTAGAAAATAGTGCTATAGCCACAACTACAGCAGTAATCACTCCTACCAAAATACCAATAAAATTGGCTTTGGTTGCAATGTTAAATGCTCTCATAGCTACTGTTGCCCTCACAATATTACCGGTGAGTAAATTGTAAGCTACAGCGACCAAAAGTGTAGTAGCCCTAGCAATAGCATCCCAGGCAGCTTTTGCTTTTTGAACAAGATTGTAAATAAGAGTTTCCCTTGCTGCATTTTTAGTTGTTAATACTAAAATCAGCATGGCAGCATTGTAACCAATAACTCCGGAGATAAGCACAATGATTATTTTATAGAGCGCCGTGAGTCTTTCTTTGAAAATGAGCATACCATTTCCAGACTCATCAGTCACTCCGGTTAACCATCCAACTGCCTGAATTAGACTCTCAAACTTATTTATGATCTGAGTGGACGTAAAAGTATCATTAAAGGCATTTTTGATCTTTTCCAGAATCGCAGGAGCATTATTATTTTTTTTGTTGAACTCGTCAGTAAGGGATGTCATTTTATCCATTTCAATCCCTGCAGTTTTCATTGCCTTTTTAAACTCTTCAGTTTTATTTGCTGCAGCACCTACAGCTTTCTGAATTTCCAGAGAGTTAAGTTTTAAGCTGGAGAAGACTTTTGATGTTTCGGTAGCGCTTAAGCCTTTCATCCCCTGAGCAAAACGGAGGAAAAATTCTTCAGGTTTTGTATTAAGGAGATTTTGAGCTTCAGCTGTGCTCATGTGCATTGATATTGCAAAAGCTTCGATTCCTTCACCGGCTGCTGAAATGAAATTGGAGAATCCTGAAGCTGCAATCTGAGCATCGATTCCCGACTCTTCGAAAGCAGCACCCAATCCGAGAACTTTATCAATAGACGGTCTTAACGCTTCAGGAAGGTTACCGACACGGAGGGCAAACTGTGCAATATTCCCTTCAGAAGCCGTTCCCTGAGCTGCCAATGTATTAAGTGCAGAACCTATCCTATTAATCGCTTCCGCGTATGATAATTCTTTTGTTCCGTTAAATAGACCTTTAATTTTTCCGAGCTGGTCAACAACACCCTCTAAACCTCCTTCGAAGCTATCACCTAGAGCGACATAAGCTTTATCAACTTCCTGGACAAAGTCTTTCATTTCCTCGATTGGAACTCCCAATCGGCCACCTACTTCAGCAATTTTCAATCGTTCAAGTTTGTTTGTTCTGGTGTCCATCTCATCGAATTGACTCCAAAGCTCTTTAACCTGATCTGTTGACATACCTGTTGTTTTTTCAACGTCTGTCATCGCATCAGAAATCTTTAGAAGCTGATCAACAGTTTCCTTTCCTTTATCTATAATTACATCAAAGAATCTTTCAGCCATATTTGCTGAAAAAACTTCACGGAAAGTATCTCCGAATCGTAACAAGCCGTTACGAAAAAGACCCAAGAATCCTGAAGCATTGTTAAGAGTCCCAGAAAGAGAATCGATTTCATTTCTAACTTCCTGGAATCTTTGCCGGGCGCGCCTTAGCTCTTCAGCTCTTTCGTTGAATTCTCTGGTTCCTACAGGAAGCCTACGAAGCTCCCTTTCGAGATTCCGGGTGATCCTATTTAAATTTTGGAATGTATTTTCAACCTGAGCTCCGTTGATGTACAGAACTCCGGTTGTAGATATGGTGGTTCTTCCTGCCATCTTTCTTTAAGAATTTGTGGCAAGATGCTTGTGAGGGAATTTTTGTGAAAGGACATAAAAGTATCTAGCGTCTGATACTTTCTACAATATTTCTGATATTAAGTACAATTTCTTCATTTCGCAGCCTGGTAACTTCGCTCATTACAAATTCTTTTACATTTGAAGATTCGATTGCCTCTTCAATAAAAGGTTGAGCATTCATTTTCATGATATGAGATTTGAAACCGTATGTTGTTTCTTGTGGGTTGTGCCTGGTTCTGGTTCCGCCAGATCTCGTAGTATTTACTCCGGCATTTTGTATGAATCCGTGTTTTGCCATTTTGATGGATAAGCTTCTCAAATAGAACTTTTTTGTTCCGTTTCTGACTTTGCCATACGGTTTTACAGTAGATTTTACAATAGCATCTTTAATAGAAGGTTCTCCTTCTCTTCTGTTAATGTGATCCGCGAAAGATGATGTTTTACTTCGTAAAGCAGTTCCCAACATTTGTTCGGCCCGGATCGCAACTTCTTTTTCGTCGTTATAAGCCATTTCTGATATTTCCCGAAAAATAAAAATCCCAATATCCATTTTAAAGGACATTGGGACTATATTAATCTTCTAGCTTTTCGTAAAGATTCCAAACTAAGACCCGTGCGACTTCCTGGTCTTCATACTCTGCCTGGATTCCTAAGCTTTTATTGGCTTTGACAGTTTGAACTCGTTTGGTAATAATTTTCTGGGATTTTTTGTAATCGAGTTCTGTCAATGCGTCAAAAACATCATGCTGACTAACTGGTTCATCTGGAATTATACCTTTCAACCATTTAAAGACATCACTGGTCTGCATTTCAATTTTGCTGCCTTCAGGCGTTGTTGAATAGTATTCCTGGAGGAGATCTTTCATTACTTGTACATAATCATCCATGTGTTTTTAATTTGCATATTTGTGATGAAAATTTCTTAACATATTTCTGTATGCTTTCGGAGAGTTTGCGCCCCAGGCTTGAGCTGTTTTCCCAGGAGAAATAAACTTACAAAAGGCAATACCATTTTTAATATTCATTTCAAATGTTCCGTTGAAAAGTTTTGCGAAAGCTCTTGGAGTAATTAGCTTTCTGGATCTTCTTTTTTTTGCAATTACAATACTATTTCTTCCTGTAACTGCTAATTTTACTGTGTTTGACATTTTTATATTTTTAAAATTAGCTACAAAAGAAACCCCGTCGATGTGGGGTTGTCAAACACATACTAATCACAAGGATTAAGTAAACCACATCTCCGGGGCAATTTATATAGATTCCGTAAAAGATAATCTGCATTGCTGATTAGTATATGTTTGACATGGCAAATATAGGAAAAAAAGTAAAAAACCAAAATTTTAAATTTATTTTTTGAACTTGGATAAATAAACAGCTGCTATAACTGCCTGCATTTTTAAACTCACACCATCAGTTTTATTTTCATACATGTGCTTTAAAATATCCATTTCCGGAACTCCATGCTTTTTCTTAAGTGCTATTATGTAGCTCCCTAAAATATCCAAATTTGTCTCAGTTTCTTGGAGGCCGTACAGGGTTAAAATTATTCTTACTCTGGAAATGATTTCATTCCTGGCAGGCATTCCTTCGAATTCAGTCTCCATAATGGAATATGAATCTAAATTCAAGTTTACTTTAACTTTTATCTTATTTTTCATAAAAACTATTTAGCTACAAATATGGTCCAAATCTTTCCAATCTGAAGTATCAACTTTTAAGATCTGTTTATTTTTCAGATTAAAAATAACGTCTACTCCGAAATCACTTGAAGAGAGTTCAACAGGTTTTATTTCTACAGAATCCTTCAAAAATGAATTGTATAAGAAGTGATCCTGGTTATGAGAGTCAATCCATATCCTGGATAAAACTTTAAACGCTAATTTTTCAGCCTCATAAATAGCATTATATTGAGCCTGAAAATCTCCGGCAGGTATTTTATTGAACATGATCGCAAAGCCTATTTTTCTAACAGCAATAGAGTTCTGATCAGGACCATCAAAGCCGACATCATATTTGAACAGTGCCAGAACCGGAGCCTTAAGACCTCCGAGCTTTGCTTGTTTGGATTTCCATTCTCTCTCAAAAAAACCAACAAAATCATTTAGAAAATTAGACTGCTGAACTAAATTTTCAAAATAATCCTTTACCTGAATGTAACTATTTTCCTTCATTTGCCTTTGCTTTTGCTTTGTGATAAAGAATACTTTCTGAAAGAACACTTAAGAATTCGTAAATACGAACTTCATTAACATCCTGTTTTTTTCCTAAAGGCTGGAGTTCGTCCATCGACATCCCGATAATGATCTTATCGAAAGGAACAAATTGTTTATCTTTTTTTGTAAAAACAGGCTTCAATTTTTTTTCCTCTTCAGATTCCTCTTTTGGCTTTGTAAAAACGATCGGAAATTCTTCAGCAATTAAATGCCTGGTAAACAAATAAGCCAATGCTATTGCTTCCATTTGCTTGACAGGGATATTTCTCGTTATCGCATCGACTGAAGCTAGATCCAAGTCATCAAATTTTTCTTTAACCCTGTAAAGTGAAGCCACAAGTCTTTTAAGATTGATGAGCGATCTATCTTTGTTCCAGTGGTAAAAAAATGTATCAATCGTAGAAAACTGACGAACGGTGATATTTCCGATTCTGTCAGTTGGTTTTATTAACCCTGGTATTTCAGGAAATTTGTAGAAATCCGTTTTTTCCTTCAGATATCTAGTGTGTTTCTCCAGCTCTGAAATAGGTACATTTTGAGTTAATTTATGCAAGTTAAAAAAAGCTTTTCCTGTATTTTCCTTTTGAAAAACAATCAAGATCATATCCTTATAGGCTATATGAAATTTTTCTACAGGTGTATTTAAATATAGATGTGATATTTCCTGAAGTTGCCAATCATTGAGTTCATTCCAGGAACTCGCTACTGTAATATATTCTGCCATTGCATTATTTTTGCAGCAATCTCAGAAAGCAAAAAAATTATGGAAAGGACAATGAAACTTGTTTACGAACCAAAAGAAGAGCGATATCTAATTATCTATGTAACTGATAATCTCTGTTATTGTTACAAGGTTGACAACTTTAATCCACCAATGTTATCCAGAGTTTTCGAGGTCGGTTACAATCCCTATAAAAGAGAAAAGATCATTGATGAAATGAGTGAATTTGCCAAAGAGGAGATTAAAAATTTTGAATAATTATTACAGAATTCAGTTTTTGTAATAATTGTATATTTGTGAAAAATTAAAACCATTCACATGAAAAGAAGTTTTGTATTATCCTCATTAACAATTTCTTTATTCTTTCTCCAAAGCTGTAAAAAAGATATTTTACTCGACATGAATAATGTTGAAATGCCTAATTATGAAGAATTAGTAACGACGGTAAATACAAAAGATACGCTGAAGGTTCTGATAATTGGGAACAGTATTACATCTCATGGCGTGGCCAAAGAAATCGGATGGAATCACAAAAGTGGAATGGCAGCCACCAACTATAATAAAGATTTTGTTCACTTATTATTTGAAGATTTTAAAAAGAAAAACACTGATAAGAATATCATTTTAAGATATGCTAATTATTCCAATCTTGAACGATCTCCGGAAAAAGTAAATTTGAAGGATTCAAAGATTCAGAATCTGTACAAATTCAATCCTGAATATATTGTTTATCAATTGGGAGATAATTCAACAAAAGCGAATGCTGATGAATTTGAGAAGGTGTCTGTAAAATTCTTGGAAGGATTTAAAAGCTCAAAAAAATATGTTGTTTCTCCCTACTTTATGAATGTGAATAATTATAAAGTAACAAAGAATATATCGACATCTTCAAAGTCTAATTTTGTGGATATTTCCTACATTTCTAACAATAAAAAATACAGTGCAAATCAGTATCCCGGATCAATAAAAAAAGTTTGGAAAGCAGAAGGCATTGCAGCTCATCCTGGTGATCTTGGAATGCTCTTAATATCACAACAAATATTTAAAAAAATTAACCCGGAAAATCAGCAGCTCTCACTACAATAAAAAAACCACCTGTTGGGTAGGTGGCCGCTTCAAAATATAAATTTTTAGAAAATGTTTCCAATTAATATTGGATCGGTTTTTAATACTGTAAAGATAAAACGAGTTTTTATAACCGCCTTACGGATTTCCGTAATTACACTAATTACTTAAAAATTTCTTTGTACAGTTTCAATTTATTGGCTCTATCTTGGAAACCGTTTGCATCTCCAAATGCAGCAGTAATTCGCCCTTTATTAATTATATCTGAAATCGAATCAATCTTGTCTTGATCTGCATAAGAATTCAATTTATTATCTTTCCAGTATACCAGAGCTGCAATTAAAGAATCAGCTTCATTATTTAACAAATCTGGTTCCTCTACATAATCTACTCCGGTAACTGCAGATAATCTTTCAAAATTTGCTTTGCCTGTAGTTCCGATCATTCCTCCAGCTCTGTATTTCCAGCCGTCACCGGTTGATTCATTTCCATTTCCGTTCCGATTAGCATATACATAATTTGCCATCTTTTGCGGGTTACGAAGATATTGAGAAATAAAAGCATCAGACTTTCCTCTAAAAGGAGTATAAAATGCTTTTTTGGCAGCAGCTATTGTAGAGTAAAATAAATTCTCTCTAATTGCTTTCATACTGCTTTCGTGATCTATTTGCGCAAAGAAATGCGCTTTTCTCAAGGGAGAATTAATTTCAAACTTCTCCAGTTGAGTTTTATATTTCTTTGATAACTCTAAAGCTTTCATTTTTTTTTGCTTATTTTTTGTATTAAATTCAGATACCAATTACTTTTTTTAAGCCAGTTCCAGAGCAGTCTTAACAGTTCCCGGAGCATGAATCCGGCAAACAAAATATAATACCAAGGATAAGCTTCTTTATATTTATCTAAATACCTGGTAACGGTTTTATTGGTAATATGTGATTTATAAGTAACATGAGACCAATACGTAGTTTCAGTAATTGTTTTCTTCGTGAACTGCTCTTCTTTTTTTTCAGCTTTCTTTTCAAAGTTTATTTCTGCATTTGTTGTTCCTTGGAACAATTGACCGTCTGGAGATGTAAAATTGAAAAATGAATCCTGTCCATTAAAAGGCTTGACGGAAATATTAAATCCATTGTTTTCAATTCGTATTGAAGCGTTTTCAAAAGTTTGATTTTTTGTACTACTCCCTGCAGATGCTTTAATATCTAAATTTTCCTTTACTTCAGAAGTAGAGGAAAATTTATTTTTTTTAATGGATCCACACGAAAGCATAAGAAAGCTAAGCAGCGTTATCAATGTCGTTTTCATCGTTAAATTTTTCTAATTTTTTAATTTTCATGTTCAAAATCTTGGTAAGAGTTACTGCAGCTCTGATATCCATTTTTGCCATATTTTCGGCAATGCTCAGTAAAATAAAAACACCTATTGTTATCACAAATGAATAATGTATTGTAGCTGTCATATAAACTGCCAGGTCTTCTAAAAGTTCTGGCTTGATATGTGAGTTTTCTAATCCTCTTTTAAAAGTATTCGTGAGAAAAATGACAACGAACATGACAAAGGGTTTAAAAATACCCCTGAAGAACCTGTCACTTTCAAACTTTAGTTTTAAGTATATAAGATTAGTGTAAAGACCCACCAACAGATCAAAGAGAGTTCCTGCAGCAAAGAAAATCCATAGCAGAATTGATATTCCGCTATGAGTTTCTATAAACCCGGTAATGATTCCAAATGTCAAAGAGCTTGCAAAAACACCTCCGAATAGAGGATGGTATTTGCCTAAAAAATCTGAGACATTTAAAAATCCCATAAGTTTTAATATGTAATTAATTGTTTTCATTTTATGATTGTGATGCTGTAAATAATCTCGTTGCTATTGCTTCCATTCCAGCATTATTAGGATGGTTTGCTACTCCTGCGTTGTCAACAGTATGTGTTTGCCCATCGTCTCCCTGTACAGTATCGCCAATAAAGGACTTATTAGCGGCGATATCCAGTCCTGACATATCAACATAAGTGAGATTCTTTTCGATAGCAATTTGCTGCATTGCGCCCTCCAGTCCGGCGTTACTCCAAAACATACCTCCAATAATAATCCGCGCTGTTGGTACTTTACTTTGAATATAGGTAATCAGATTCCTAAACTCAGTTTTATAAGTTGCTACCGGAATACTTGTAGCATTTTCCCCCAATCTTACTACAATAAGATCATAAGCTTGAGCTGTTAAAAGAGTATCTAATTGAGCTTTATTATATCCCGATGGGTTTTGTTCCCAAGCAGCTATATTTTGCTCCCAGCTTTGCGCTGTTGGGTTTGCAACTTTTATTTTCGCTAAAAACCTGTGTGCATAATCATCGTTTCGGGTTTTTGCTGCCATACCCCAATCACCCCACCAGTAGGACATGATCGCATGACGTAAAATAGAATTTCCAAAATGAAGAATCTTAGTGTAGCGTCCCACCGCCTGAGCAATGAATTGACCTGTATTTGATACTCCTACTTTCCAATTCGTCCCGTCTGCAGATTGCCAAACTTTCGAAGGCTGGAAATTATTAATTTGAGCCTGTAAGTCATTAATCGCAGTTTGACGTACTAAGGCATTTGTGTTTAATACTCTTGTTTTTGCTTTGAAAGCAAGCCCCAAACTCCAGGCCGTAAGTGGGATCAATGGATTAGTGTGATTTCCTTCTATTCCCCAGGTGTAGTTATTCTGCAAAGTCGTATGAATATTTGGCATATTCCCTGGTGTTTTTACTCCTAAATATTGACCTGCTTTTAAAAGCTGATCTACTGCTATTGTATTAACTCCAGTAACAGTGCTAACTACGAAAGAACGTTCTTCTATAAATTTATTTGCTTGATCTAACGATCCTATTACAAAAGTCATATTCCCACCATTGCCGCTAAAATTTAGTTCTTTAATAACTTTATCAACCGTGAATGGAATCTTTAGAATATAATATGCTGTTGTCGTTTGGTTTCCTACAACATTAGTATAGGCCGCGGAACCGAAAGCTTCCAATGGGTCAACATCCGTAAATCCTTCAGCTTCCGATCTTGGAATATAGCCTTTCAGAATGCCGGTGTTTTCAGTGAATTCAGTATTAAAGAAAATTGAATAATATGATGAAACCGGGCCTTGTACAATTGCTCCAGTAGTTGCTGGACGTTGCAAAAATCTATTTGTCGTTACAGCAGATCCGCCATTCCATCGTATTTTTGCAGTTGAAGCATCTAATGCCATCAACCATATTGTTTCATCCTTTTGTAATACTATATCAGGTAAAACAGTAGTTTGTGAACCTATACCCGCTGTATATATTGGAGATGTATAAATAATCACATTATTCTTGTCTGTAATAGCAACTTTAAATGTTCCTGCAACTGAAAGATTAGTGACTACATTTTTTACTTTTAAAGTTTTTGTTGCCTTACAATTTGAATTTGTTATTAAATTACCTTCAGCTCCGGTTCCGCCCATTGCAGCATCACTCCCGCCGACACCTGTCATACCTATAACCAAAGGTGTTACTGTATCAACAGCTCCAATCCATTCAGCGATTTGCCGACCTCCCTGAGCTACAGTTTTAGTTGTAGGATCAAACGTTGGAGATATTTGAAAATTAGGAAGTTCAATTTCAACTTTATCCCAATTGGCTCCATCAAAAGAGAGAATGTTAAAATTTTTATCCAATAAAGTAAAACCTCCATAATTTGTATAGACACCTCCTTTAGCAATAAACCATCTGCTCACGCCTGGTGTTGTGATTATTGTGTCTGTAGCTTTTACGATACCTCCAAAGGAAGATGTCAACATGGAATCTTCTGGAATAATTTCAGCAATTGCTGTTAAAATAGTATTAAGGATTACTCCGTTAATTTGTTGAAGACCGTTGCTGGTGATTGATTCAGCAATTTGATCTAAAATTTCTTGTTTAGTCATTGTCAGTTATATAAAAATCATTGTTGAAGTCTAAGTTGAAGTCTCCTGGTTTTGCGAAATGTTCAAGTGATTTTTGATAGAGAAATACAGATGAATTACAGTTTACCGTAACAGCTGCACCGGAGTTGTCTTCATATTTTTTACCGGACCACGATTCCGCTGCTTCCATGAAAGCGCGAGTTAAAGAGTGTCCGATCTGCCAATTATTCCCATTCGCGTCCTGGATAAAAAAAATCATGGGTACATTTTTACAGCGCTTGACAAAGCCTAATACAGAAGGACGGAATCCAAGAATGAAAAAGGCAAAATTGGTTACTGATCGTTTTTTTTCTTTATTACCGGTAAGATTTACACGTAACTCATTTTCTTCAACTAATACATCAATGCTGAAAAGCTTCTTTTCGGATCTCATGATGATTTCATCAACAATAATGATTTCACTTTCAAACGATATCCCAGGTTTTGGCAGTGGTGTATAGAAAAAATGAGACGCTGGAGCAAAAAATAATTTAGTCTTAAGTCCGGAACTAAAATCTAATCCCGGACAATTATTTATGCTTTCAATATTTAGGTTTTCAAAGCTCATTGTAAGCACAAAAAAACCGATATCGCTACCGGTTCAAAAGGACATTAAATGAGGTAAATTCCTGAAGTTCTGGCTTGCATTGTACTTTCAGGAACCGGTGGACTGTAGCACGGGAATTGAGCAATATTTTTTTTAATATAGTCTGTGATCACCTTCATACTCGCATCTCCAAGCTTTATAAAATTCTTTCCTGACAACGCTTTCATATCCGGAGTTAAAACCTGTGATTTTTGCCACGGAAGTTCTTCATACTGTATTGCTATTGCATTTTGCAAAAACACGAAATTTGGCATCAATGAAGCATAATACAAGGCATAACAGACATTAGCCTGTTTCAAAAATTTATACAGTTCAGGTTTTGCTTTGATCTGATCGATACATTCAGGTTTTATCTTATCCAAGATATCCAGAGAGTAAGATTGCTCTAAATAAGTCTGCAGCATCTTAAAAACTTTTGGAGAATTTTTGATAGAATATATGGTTTCAAATTCAGCCGGAGTCTTTATATGTTCAGATACGTTCTCAAAAAAGGGAATATCATGTCTCAGTTCATCAACTGCAGCAATTTTTGTAATTGCTTCTGAGAATAATTTATCAGCAAACTTCAAGAGAGACAATCCAAGATCTCGGACGTCCCACCAGGGAGCGGCTTTAGATTTGTCCTGGATGAATTCCTGCACACCATAATTCGTGATGTGTACTTTAATTTTAGGAATAGACAGAATGAATGAGTAAAGAACAGAAGCTTTAGTGATCAGTCTGAAAATTTCCTTTTTATTTTCTTCAGTTTCATTTTTTAACTGCAGATAAATTTCTTCAGGAATAATATCAAATATTTCTGAAAACCCCAGTTCCTGGTCTATAAGTTTCCAGTCAAATTCTCCGGGCAAAATAAAATATTCCGGAAGCGTAGTTTCATCAATATAGTATTCCATTTTTTTGTCGCATTTTTACACATAATTAATTGACAACTTTTTCTTGTCCGTTCTTGTTTTTATCTAAAGTCGTTAGATTTATGTTTGGGAATTTTCCGAAAACTGTGAGATCCCAACCGTTCCAAATTTTTATGTTTTCAAAAATCTGCAGGGTTCTAATTTGCTTGATTGGAAGTTTCGCACAAAGAATTGCCCAGGCTTCTCGCTTATCGGATCCGGAACCACTTAATGTTTTTCCTCCGAAAGCTCCACCGGTGATCAGGCAAGGGTCAACCCCCATCGCTGTTAGAATTTCATAATTAGCGGCAGAACTATCGAGTAAGAAATCTCCGTTTGATTGCGTTTGAGGAACTTCTTCGATTTGAATTCCTTTAATCTCTTTACCGGAAACCCTATCAATAAAGAATGGTGAGATAATAGATTTTCCTCCAGCCTGATTTCCCTGTAAATTTTCGTGGATAAGATCAACAAGCTGTGTTCGTTTTTCCTGTCTTTCTTCTGGAGAAAACAGATTCCAGTCTTGACCATAGATATGAGAGAAATATTCATCAGAAACGTGAATCAGGTATTTGATGTTAAGCTGCTGCTCAAACATTGCTTTTTTGAAAGCAGGGATGGATAAAACTACATCAACCCATCCATTTTTAAATGAAGCATGCCAACCAACTGAAGGATATGACTTTTCAACTAAAAGCGTATCAATACACGGTATAGTAAAATTTCGGATGCCTTTCTCTTTACAGAAAGCCTTAATTTCTTCTATGGGAATATTTGCTCCAAAACACCGGATTACAGTTGTGTTTTTTTCTTCATAGTTCTCCCAGTCAGTATTAACACCAATATTGTTAATGATTCCGAAATTATCCGGAGCTTCAAAACGACAATCAGCGGCTTTTATTCTTCTTACAGAAATAATTTCATTACCATTCGGTGACAATAAATACTCTGTAAAAGCCACACGGAAAGTTTCATAATCCGTTATGATTTCTGAGAGAAAAATATCAAATTTTGTTCTGTAGTAAAATACAGCGATATCCGGGAAAGAATCGACCAATCTTTCTTTGAATATAATTGCCTCTTCTGTTTCCGTTCCCTGGTACAATCTGAAGCCTGTTCCAAAGTGTGCTGCAGTTAAGACTTCCAGACCACCAACAGCAACTCCGGTTTTCTTTAATTTGTCAGCGAATTCCTGGGGGTAAAGATTATTTTCACCCCACGGAAGCCATTTCCCGCTAATTAATGAATCAGTAATTTTGGCCTTAAATGTGGAGTGAACCGGGTCCGTAGTTTTATTAAAAAAAACTGCAGTTTTATTATTCAGTCCTCCAACTGCATAAATTCCTTTTGCTATTTCCATCAGTAATTTTCTAAACTTCTGTTTCGAGTTTTTATAGTTAATGCCCAATCCGGAAGAGCTTCAAGTCCTTCAGCAGTAAAACTTCTCTTTGTTTCTCTTCTTGTGCAACTTACAGGACTATACCAGAAAGTAACTTCAATGTATGTCCTGCTGAACTTTCCGGACCGATACCAGCAGGTCTCAATTCTGTCTATTTTCCAATCAAATGCATTCATAATTTTACACGACATCCAAGCCGTTAAATTTTGTAATGAATAGAATATTAATCTTCTTGATTCCTTGTTCAGTTTTTACATTCCGGGTTCTGTTTGCATAGTGATTAGGATTTTTAAAAGCTCTTTTTTGGGACAGTCGAATTTTCCCAGGAGTTTTAGGAGCTTGCATTAACAATGCATTCTCGTAGGTTATCAATTTGCCTCCTGATTTATTCTGATTATTGAAAGTTCTTACAGTAATGGTAAAAGGAATTGGATTTTTTTTATCATCCAGCTTTTTCATTTCCTTGAGAACTTGACTCAAAAAAATTGCTTTTTGCATGAGCCAAATATGAAGCTGAATAGTCACGAGGGAAAGGACACCGAATTTTTTCGCGTTTTTGCATAGCCTTTTCTCATGCTAAAAAATTACAAGTAATAGATTTTTAATAATTTAAACTACGTTTAAGGGGCCGAAAAGTCTTTTTTTTATCATTTTGTGAGAGTGCCCCACACAGCCGCCTTATATCTTTCTACGATTGCAGTTTTGATTTTTCACGAAATATGCCAGGGCGCTACCGAAAAACGCCCTGTTTTAGGGCGCTTTAGGAGTGTCGTTGAAATAGGGGCTCTGGTAGGCCCTTTAGGTCAATATCAGGTTGGTTACAGGGAAGGAGGACAGGTATCTGGAGTCTACCATGTGCCAGAACTGCCAGTATAGATTGTAGTCAAGCGTATCACTGAAGTGGGTTGCATGCTCCTGCAGTATAGTCTTACTTCTTTCAGAAGACTTATCTTTCTCAAAGGCATCATCACCTTTGAGTGGAGCATTCTCCATTGATATGATAAGATTCGGACAATTATCAGCATTGATTCTTACCGATGGAAGCCTATGATCTGTTTCAGCAAGTATGGTATTGATCAGCTGATACTTTTCAGCATGAGGAGGGTTGTTGGTATTTGGAGTCTTATTGATCACCACCCAGCCGGCTTTCGTCAGCTTATTGATTACATCTTCAGCTAATGTTGTCTTACTGTTTGCTTCTTTCTTATTCCCATATCTATCGTAGTATAGGTGTAAAACATTGCTACTCGACTTATGTGGTTCGTAGTAATCAATGAAGTCCTGAACCAGATCATCCAGGATATCCGGATTCTTCCGGAAGAATTCTTTAATGAAGTTTATTGAGTTCTGGATCGTGGAGTGTTGAGCTACAGTCATACAGTTGATTTTACCACCAAAGTCAAGATTCAACTGCAATGGAACATTCTTGATTAGATCAGTATCATACTTACAACTTGGCTTAAACTTATCTGTTACTCCACCCAATAGATCTATATCATACTTGTATTGATAATAATGTTTAGGTTTCAGCTGAGCATAGAATCCATCCTTAATACCACGAGGCCGGATGTTCATGATCTCAGCATTGAACTGAGTAATTGAAAGGGCTTCTTTCTGCATATCCTGGATCCAGCCTTCCTTTAAGTTATGTGCATTCACAAATGCATTGGCCTGGATAAAGCAGTACTTCTTAGGATTCTCTTTGGCTAACTTCTCTCTGTTGGTGAACCATTCCCCTTTCTTTGTCATTGCAACAGAGGAAACAAACACCTGAGCGTGAAGCATTGAAGCCTTACTGAAGATTGCTTTCTTTGCCCTGTTTGTTGTCAATACATTATCATACAGACGTTCGTAGGTCAATAACGCAGCTTCATCCCCGATCACCCAATACGAATTCAATCCCCTTCCGGAGTTTGGATTGTCCAGGGACACCAGAACCGCAATAGCTCCGTTTCTAAAATGAATTACGTTGCCCCAATTAGAAGGGGCCTGGAATGGCATCTCAAAGCCTAATTCCTTGCCACATTTCCCGACTACATAGTCAATCCCCTCATAAAGGCCAAACATCTCCATACCTTCTTTTGTAGATGGTAAAGTCCTAGATTTTATTTGTACGAAGGTTTCACCAACGATAATGCCTGTTGAACGAGGCATTTGCTTTACAGCTTCTTTGATAAACCAACCGAGTACGGTGGACTTTCCCGTACCTCTGGCTGCCTCGATGTTTATGTTCGGAATCCTGAGCTTTTTATTTGACAAGACGGCAGCGGCCTGCATAAGATTGAGCTCAATATTCCTGGTAGGCATATTGTGATATAAAACAGCATTACTCATGTTCCTCTTCGTTTTCGTCCTCCTCGTCTTCAGTAATTTCTTTCCAGTCTATATCTTCAGCACCAATATTGTTGAAGTTTACGACTCCACTTTCAAACATATCCTTCAGTATCTTTTCTGCACCACGTGGTAATCTTAAATTATACATTGAAGCCTCCAACTTTCTTGGATCCACTTTGTTCGCGGTATCATCAAAATTGATTAAGCTTTGACGTTTGGCCAATGCTTTTAAGGCAGTTTCAGTATCTCCTTTTTTCATTGCCAGCTGATACAGATTCAAATAGCTTTCAGCCAGAATCATTCTTTCAGCAGCAACATCAACCTGTTCCATACTGCCAAACAGCTCCATAGCTAAAGAATAGTCACGGTAAGCAGTTGCCTGAGAGACTTTGTAGTCCCTTTCAATAATTTTTATCGCCTGGCCTCGTGTATATTTATTTTCATATCTGAGTGCCCAGATATGTTTTAACCTGTTTTTTCTTTCCTCTTCAGCAGGGGAAAGTATCACAGATGTTTCATCGATATACCATGCTTTAATCTTCTGAAAGGTATTGTCCTTAGAGTATTTTATGATATCCATGAGACGAAAATATTCTCATGAAAATGCAGGAGAAAGGACATAATTTATATCTTTGGAGCGGAAAGTTTTTTGAAAATCCTACCTTTCCCAACCTCAAAAATTAGGATAAAAAAAAGGGTCAACAGATGTTGACCCTTTATCAGTAATAGTAGTTTAAGTGTAATTTTGTAAACCCTTTATTTATTAGGTTATTACAAAATTATTTAAAAGTGTAATGTATGATCTATTATAAAAACAAAAAAATGTAATCCAGTAAATAAACCCAGCAAAAGCCAGGTTTATGGGATGTAAATAATTGAGATTTATCTTGCATCAGCAAGACAATTGTGTTATCTTAGACATGGTCTCTGTTAGTTAAGACCAGGCTTTTCACTAATTATGATATGCTGGTATTTTACGAGATCCTCTACAAATTCATTCACAGAAGTTCCCCGAATATTTTCATCGTTATTTAACACAGCACGCCTCGCATATTCAAGCATAAACCGTTCGATTGTCGCTTCCTTTTGAAACGAATTTTGCCATAAAAATAGGACAATATCATAATTTGATATTGCTGTAAATTCCTGATTATTGTCTAAAATCTTTACCCTCATAAGTTGAGGGTAAAGATAATGATTTTTACTATGCAAGAGCCAGCTCCCTGTCTTCGAAAAATTCTTGTAAATTTTCATCTAAAATTTGATTTATATCGGTTATTAAAATGTTTTGTTTGGAGAATTCTACCAGTCTTGCGCAAATCAAAATCCAGTTTTTAATTTTTAGAAAGTTTGTACTCGCACCGTGCTGTCTAAATTCTACAGTTCCGTGTCTTTGGAAGCTTTGAAGATTCAGTTTAAAATATCGCGTTCTGAAAAGGTTAGCCAGCTCATTTACCGTATTACAGTTATCTATTTTTTGAAAAAAAGTATTTTGATTATTACTTCTAAATCCTTGGCAGTAAGTATTATTATTGGCTTTTCTGCTTCTTGGCATTATTCTATCAATTTGTATTTCAACCAAATATTGATTTTTTAAAAGTGTTTTGAAATTTTGTATCGTGTAATCGTTAGCGTCAAGGTGAACGTGTACTCCGCAAGTTGTATTAACCTGAGCATTCGAAAGTCTCAAGGCTTTGCAGGCTTTTCTAAAGTCTTTTAATCCCTCTGTTCCTTGTAATACAGGGCTTACCATTTCTTTAGCATTATTACCTCTTATTGAGCCATCAGAAACAAATTTCCAGTGTGGTCTGGTAGTGTGGTTATAGCTTTCATTTCTTACTTCGAGTCCGGAAGCTCTGAAGTGTTGGTTTAAAGCGGTGTCCTGTGCTCCAAAAAACTCTATTTCTACTCCAAATTTTCTGGTAAAGGCAAACTCAAAATTTACAGGTCCAGTAGCCTGAGGGTTGGCGGTTCTTCGTTCGTTCCATTTTTTCCAAATATTGTAGGAAAAGCCTCGGTTTCCGTTACAAATTAATTCAGCAACCTGAAGTCTGGTTAATCCTAAATCAAATAAAGCTTCAGCTTTTTTGGTTTTCGTCCAGTTGCTGTTTATTATTTCTTGCTGTGTCATTATGTTATTGTTTTTCAATTATTTACACAGCTAAGTACGCTAGAAACGTGTTAACACGCAAGTTATAAGTGCTTTATTTTCAACAAAAAAGCCTGACAAATGTCAGGCGTACAATGATTAAAAAGACCATGTCTAAAGTAACACAATTTACGTGCAGATGCAAGTAAAACAGGCTTTATTTGGGATTAATTTTATTTATTTCATCAGCATTTAGTTTTTGTCCGTTTCTCTTAATTTCAAATTCAAGATTATTATCTTCCATATATTTTATCCAACGTTTTACAATGACATCAGCAAAGCGCGGATCCAGTTCCAAGCCTCGGCACTGTCTCCAGGTCATCTCACACGCAATTAATGTTGATCCGGAACCCAGGAAACCATCTCCCACGATATCCTTTTGTTTTGATGAATTTTTTATTAGATAAGAAACGATATCCAAAGGCTTCATTGTAGGATGTTCTGCGTTTCTCAATGGCTTATTGAATTCTAAAACTGTAGATTGTTTACGGTCCGAATACCAGGAATGTGAAGCACCTTCTTTCCATCCGTAGAGTATTGGCTCATGCTTCCAATGATAGTCCTGTCTTCCCATCACAATAGAATTTTTCACCCACACCAGGCATTGCGATAATTTAAAACCAGAAGCTTTAAAAGCTGATCGGAAGTTTGCACCTTCGGAATCTGCATGAAAGACATATATCGGCGCTCCGAGCTCTGAGTTAATGAAACATTCCTGGTAGAATAAATATAGAAAACTATAGAATTCATCATTCGACATATTATCGTTCTGAATTTTAAGTTTTTCTTTGGTCCCACCTTCATAATTAACATTGTAAGGCGGATCAGTAACGATCAGATTGAATTTATGCCCGGAAAGAATCTTCTGGTAGTTTTCCGATATCGTAGAGTCACCGCAAAGAACAACATGTTTTAATCCTTTCTGAACGGAAATCAATTCATAAAGGTCGCCGGTTACAGTTTTCGGTTCTGCAGGTGGTTCCGGATCAAAGTCCTGTTCCTCTTCATCCGGAACAAATGCATTTTCCTTCAGGAACTCTTCGAAAGCTCCAAGATCCATTCCGATATCTTCAAGATCAATGTCCTGGAAGAACTCTTCAATTTTACTCCAGTCAAATTCTCCGTTGTGGATATTTGATCGAAGCATGTATTCTTTGAATTCATCTTCAGTAAGCTTACGGTTCGGTACTCTCACATCGATCAGTTCCGAGCCTCTTCCCAGGATAAACATCGCTGCTACTCTTTGATGTCCGGCAATCAAAATATTATCAATATCAGCTGCAGGAATTTCAACCAGGTTAAACTTCTCCAGGCTTTTTTTAAGACGCTCCAGCTCCTCTTCAGATATTTGTCGCGGATTGAAATCGCACGGGATTAATTCTGAAACTTTTCTCTGTACAGTGTACCATTCTAAAGGTGATAAAATAATTTTTTCACTCTGTTGCTTGTTAATTCTCATTTTATATCTACTTTTGTATTTCTCAACTTTCAAATTTTTTATGCACTAAAAAAACTCCAGACAGAAGACTTTAATAGTCCTCCGCGTGGAGTTTCGTGCTCTAATTTGAAAGTTGAGATGTTCAGATTTGCGGAGGATGTTTATTCCCTCCAGAGAATTACCTGCAATATTCAAATAGCATAGATTTTACTAAAGGACATACAAGCTCACAGCAAATTTTGCTGTGAGCTTTTTATTGTGATTAAAACTTTTTGAAAAAAATTGAAATTTTAACACTTTTTATTTGGTATAAGGTCGGAATATTCCTACCTTTACAGTGTTGAATTAATAAAGAATAGCGTTCTATGAAATCAAGCGAATTACACCGAAAGGTCAAAAAAGGTGGATGGGTTCACATTAGAACCGACGGAAGTCACTACATCTACGAAAAAGACGGCCGCACTTATCCAGTTCCTTATCACGGAGCAAAGGAGGTCGGCAAAGGTCTTGAAAAGAAAATTATTAAAGAAATGGGGCTTTAGGCCCCTATCTTTAATATTGTTTGATTAATGAGAATGTGTTCTAAAAAAATTAAATTATATGAAAACAGTCAAAATTATTATTGAAAGATCGGCTGATATGTTCTCTTCATACGCTGAAAATGTGGAGGGTGTATATGGTGGAGGAACCACACCCCAGGAAGCAAAACAATCCGCTTTAGAAGCGATAAGAATTTTAAAAGAAAATAATACTGAAGAAAATATTCCTAAAATTTTATTAGGTGAATATGATATTAAATATCAGTTCGATATTGAAAGCTTATTGCAATATTATAAAGGAATTTTTTCTGCTGCAGTGATAGAAAGATTAACCGGGATTAATCCGGATTTGACCTCTCAATATTCAAAAGGGCAAAAGAAGCCCAGAGCTGCACAAAGAAAGAAAATTGAGAATGCATTGCATTCTTTAGGAAAAGAATTATTGGAAATAGAACTCTAGTATTAATTCAACACTTTTACTACCATTTCCAAAAAGAAGCACCTGCTAAAACAGGTGCTTTGTTATATTTGGAAGTCTAATTGGAGTTTCAGGAAACATAAAAAAATTATTGCCCTTTTCAAAATCTTCAGTTCTCTCTCTTATTAATTCCGTCAGATCTTCCCTGGCTTTTCTAAGCCGATGAGCCATTCGATGAAATTCCGCTGTATAAACTGGTATATTTCTTAAATCTTTCTCGAGCTGCCTTACATAATGTCTTAATCCCGGCACATCCGGTTGAGTTGGTGGAAGATTCATATACTCTTTATGCCAATCTGGAGTTGGGAAATCTTTTATATGGTCATCCCGGAACTGCACTGCAAAATCCCATCCCATTTTAAATTGACTAAATAAGATGACTTTTCTTGAAGCTTTATATTTTCTTTTGATCAGTTTCTGGATCCGCTTTTTATTTGTCATTTGATTTAATTTCTATAGGATCTAAAAACATATCACCTGGTCTGGCAAACTTATCAAAAACACAAATTTGATTATTATAGCCTGATACAACTTCACATCCAAAATAAGTACGTAAGTTAGTCGTAAAATGAAAAAATTTATAGTCATTCCTAATTCTGTTCTCCAAAATTTCTTGATAAAACTCCGGAATGGATATCCTAATTCTTTCTCTTTGAATATTTGTTCCCGCAAGCCGATATATATCATGTCTTATCTTATAAATAAGATCGTCAATACTTGAATGTAAGAAAACGATTCTTTTGGTTATTATAACCTTATTATTAGCATCCATGTATTTTAAATTAACGTCCTCTACTTGGAGATGAACTTCTGAAGCTGCTAGAAGATCTGGAAGGGCTGCTACTCCTGAAGCTCGAAGAACTGCTTCTGAAAGAAGAGCTGCTGGAAGAAGAGCTGCTGGAAGAACTTTTATAACTTGGAGAACTGCTCCTGGAGCTTGAGAAAAAGCTACTCTTATTTGTAGTGGTTCTACTCGGTGAAGAGCTTCTATAATTCGAACTGGATGATGTATAAGAACGGCTCGGTGAAGAGTTTCTGTAACTATTACTGTAAGATGAGCTCTTAACTGGATATGCACTACTTTTCGGATTTTCTGAATACGAATACTGACGGCTATAGTTAGAATATGATCTATCGTAAGCCGGCCTGTTGTGATAATAATAATTATTTACAGCTCCATAACCTCCGTTATTATAAAGGTTATTAAACAAGGTATAAGCCATAAAATACTCCATCAGGTTTCCGTTGTTATCGTAAGACTGAACTCTCACCATTTTGTTCCCGGAGGTATCCCACGCTGTCTCATGAAATGGCTGTTTCTTTTGACATGAGAAAGAAAGCAGTAAAATTGATAGCGGTAAAAATAATTTGAAGATCTTTTTCATAATTTAAAAAATTGTTACAGGTTGATTTTTAAGTGTCGCAAGTAAATTTCCCACCAAATCTTTGATGGTTCCAAGATCACCCTCTTCAGTATTAAGAAGATCTCTTGTAATTGGTTCTTGTTTCTTTCCGGTAAGGTGTGCAGCATGCTCTTCTAACCAGGCAATCCAATCACCCTTATTTTCTTCAGTAATAGGTTCGTACGTCATATTTATTTTTTGCCAAATAAAAACGTTGTCTGCTAACTGTGCAATAGTTGAATTATTTTTTCCTGATCTAAAATCAATTCCTGCAGCTGCTCTTTTTTATAATTGAGAGAACTTAACTTTTTATTGAAAACCGGATCCGTTTCTTCCGGAAGCTGCTCTTCCATCTTTTTTATAGTTTGCTGTCTTCTACAGATTAAAGTCGCAATATTTCTTCTTTCCTGATCCAGCTGCAGCTGGGTCATTTTATCGAAATTTCGTTTACTCTCAGTCGGTAGAATATGTTTGTAAGCACTGTAGTGATCTAAGATTTTTTTGTTCTTATCAAATTTTTCGAACAACTGAAATATTTTAGTTTGGATCCCGAATGCTTTTTTCTCATGGTCCGGATCTGTTGCATTAAGCTCAAGTTTCAGCTGACAAAATTTTGACCATAAAGACTCCAGTTCATGATAAACTGGATGCAGTTCCGCCGGGTATTGAGTAATCAGCCCTGCTAATTTTGGAATTTCTGGTTTCAAAAAAACGGGATCTCTCTTGATGATTTTCTCTTCCGGATCCCTTACTGCTTCAGGAACTGCAGCTTTAATATTTTTCTCCAGCTTTGAAAGCAGATATACTATCCTGGATCTATTTTGTATCGTAGCAGTTTTATGAAGCTTTGCGAGTTTCGGATCTCCTCCGGATGAAAGATATAATTCTAAATTTTCTGCGTGTGTCCTCATAATAAAAAACCTCCCATGACAGGAGGAAAATTAACAAATAATAATAAATCTAAAAATATGAACAGTCGTATCGGTTTACTTTTTCTTTGTGTCGGCAGCGGCTTGAACTTTTGAAGAGTTCTTAAGCAAAGAATTCAACGTTTCAAGTTCAGCTTTATATCCGATTGGCATCCGGATCTCGATCAGCTTTTGAATCTGCTCTTTTGAATAATCTTTAAATAATTCAGCTGCAGTATCTTTTTTTAGACAAAAAGCATAGTTTCCAGATTGCCAATGTTCCAGAGCATTTTTCGGAACATCATTTAAAGTTGTTTTGGAACCGTCGGCCCCGATCATCACGGAGCCTTTGGTAACAGTTAATATGAAAAATTGATTTGTATCAGCCATAATTACGGTGTTGCAGGTTCGTCAGCCAGATAAGTAATAGCACCATCATAGGAGTATAATGGACCATTTGCGGTTACATTGAAAGCAGTTCCTGAAGCCTCTTCATATTTCTTTGCTGTTGTCGCATCGGCTTTCGTCATGTATGAATCAAGGGTAACCCACTTTTTACCTGTACTATCAGTAATCACATAGCACATCGGAGTGTTTTTGTGTCTTTTGATGAACCCCGCATTTCTTCCCGTGAAATTTGGAAGCATACCGTCGAATTGAGCCTGTTCTTTAAGATTTCCCTTGTTACCTACCAAATTACTTTTTAATTCGTTTTCATCGATAGTACAAGTCATTTTCTTAAAACCTTTACCTGTTACAGGTACAAGTCCTGTATTTGGAATTTTGACACTATCCTCATAAGAAGTAGTTTCTGTGATCGTTGGTTTTGTGATTGTCTGAAGCTGTGCCATTGGGATATAAGCAACTTCAGCTTTTACACCTCCAACAACTTCCTCGTTTGGGCAATAGCCCATATTTTCGGTTCTTACCGTTTCAAATGAACAATTATCCGGCATTTTACTTGATTTTAGAGATTAGACCATATTTTTCACCGAAGCCCATTAATAGGATTAAGAGCTCTTCGTCCTGGGAAATTTCTTTCTGAGTGTATGCTTCACCATTCAGGCGAATTTTTTGAGGTGCATCATCAGAGAACTTGTATTTCTTTTTTTCAAAAGTGAATTCAAGACCAGGAATTTTTTCTGCAGGCTTTCCAATGTTATTTAAAGCCTCTTCTTTTTCATCAAGAGCAGCAGCTCTTTCATCCAAAGCTTTTTCTCTTTCGTCTAAAGCCTGAGATCTCTCTAAAAGACTTTTTTCTGAAAGCTCGGTTTTGTTAGTGTCTCCAGCAGGATTATCTGCTGAAGACTTTGTATCTTTTGTTGACATGTTTGTAAAAGGGATTAAGCGATTAAACTTTGTTCGTTAGGGTAATACAGCTTGTTTTTAGCAGCGTCGTTCAACCCTCTTTCTTTGGCCGCGTCGTGAGTTTCCACGAAAACGTACTGGTTAACTGCGAAGTCGTAACCTAAATGCCACTGGATAAAGATTTTCACTTTGTAATCCTGCACTTGTACGTCATCGATCTGAGCCGGGTTATCCTTTCTGTCATAAAGTCTGAAAAGGTTTCCGTCAACCCATGCAACCAATCTTCCGGCTTTCATACCAGGAACACCTACGATTTCTCTTCCATATCTTGAAGTAGTTCTGTAGCCGTCCTTATAGTTGATCGCTTTATCAGCAAGGTTTTCTCTTTGTTTTACATAGTCCTGCCATTCGCCCAAAGGCATGAAAATCGTAGAGATTTTTACGTTTTCCGGGAAACCTTCTTCAAATGCATCCACCCTTGCAGGCTGATCATTCATTAAAGCAATGTCTACAGGAACAGAGAAAACAGGATTTACTGTATCTACAACCATTGTATCTACAATGGTATTCAGCCCGTCCATTGACTTTGTATATTCCGGAGTAGAACTTCCAATTTGAGCCGGATCAAATTTTCCGGTAACTGTTGTATTCGATAAATCTGAAGTGATATGCTCACCGATCATATTCACGATATACTTTGAAATTGGCATTTCTGCAGGCTTTTTATCTTCTTCATATAAAGCCTCCTCCCAGCTGCCATAAATTTCATAAGGCTTGATAGGAAAGTTTACTTTTTGATGGAAGTTTCTAGCGATTTTAGCCTGGAACTGTACGCTTCCGTATTCGGTCCATTCATCAGAAAACGCTTGAACGACATTCCCCATAAAAACAGAAGGAAACGTCCATTTACCCTTTACTTTAGCCAGGGGTTTAGCATATTTATTCAAAAGAATATCTTTTGAAAGAACAGCCGGTTGAAGATCGAAGGCACTTCTGGTTCCGTACCTTACAATCTCATTTTTAATTGCATTGATATCTATTGTAGCCATAATTAGTCAAGTTGATTATGAGGTGCGTTAGGGTCAAAGTAACCCTCGATCAAACCGTCTGGTTCTTTATCTACACCGTTTGTGTGAATGAATGAGTGAGTGTTTTTGTTTGAGCCGTATTCATTGCATTTAGCTCCTAGAGCAGTGATTGCTTCAGCTACAGTTTGCCCTTCAGTAGCTTCAATACCGTTAAGACCAAGAGCCGCAGTAAGCGCTTCCTGAACGGCCGTTTCGTTAGCTTCAAAACCGGAAACTTTAGCCTGGAGATCTTCTAAAGTCTTGGCATCTTCATTTGCCGGGTTTTCGGTTGCATTTTTTTCCAGAGCATCTTCAATTAGCTGAAGCTGCTTATTGTCCAGTTTTACATGAGCTTCACCACTTCCCCAGAAATTATTGTGGAAAGTGAAAGCTTGTAACCCTAAAACAGCTAATAGTTTCTTCATTTATTTTGATTTTAAAATTTTGCGAGAGCGTCTTCGAGAGTTCCGATTTCGTTGATCAGACCGACAGAAAGTGCCTGTTGTGGAGTGTAGGTCTTACCCTTCATCACATGGCCATCATCCTTCAATGTTTCCTCCAGGTTTGTCTCCATCCTGGAAATGAAGTCAGCTGTCATTGCTTTAAGCCTTTCTTCGTATGGTTTTTGATCTCCTGAAACAAGAGCTCGGAATTCGGAATTTTTTTCAGTGGATTGTGGAGCGTAGATCTCGTAAATGGTAGCGCCCCATTTTTCGAACATTTTTGAGAAGTCCTGATAAGACAACATGGTTCCTATAGAACCGATTAGATCAGCAAAAGGATTTGCCATTCTGATATTTGCTCCGGAAGCAATGTCCATAGCAGCGGAGCACATATAACCTCCTGTGTATGCAATTGTAGGCTTGCTTAAATTTTTGATTGTGTGGGTTAGTTCCGCGGTTCCTGAGACCATTCCGCCTCCGGAGTCAATATTCAGTACAATTCCTGATACAGATGAATTTGCATCAAGTCTTCTTAAAATGGAAATTATGTCCTGGGTTCCTAAATAGTACCAGGACGAATACTTGACGATCGGACCGCTTATATCTAAAACAACCGGGAAAACGTCAGCTCCGAAAGACTGTGCAGTATTCGCCTGCATCTCGATCTTACTTTGAGCTGTCTGAAGGATGTTTTCAGCTGAAGAAAAATTTTTCTGCTGATATCCAAGAATGATATTAGGTATGAGAGACAATAGAAAGTCTTTCTCTATTGCCAAAGGCTGGTTTAAAAAAAAATTTTGTCCGTGCATCGTCTTGATTTCACGGACAAATATGTTTTTACATTAATCGGATGGAAAGGACACCTTTTGTTATATTTAAGAAAGTGTCATTAGCTAATTCGCAGTATAATTCTCGCTTTAAATAGGAGTATTTAGCCTTTTTAGTTATTATAACACCATCAAAATGAAGACCTCTGATTTGATTACGATCAGAAACGTAATAAAACTCTATTTCTTTATTTCTCCAATTATCAAAATAATTATTATAATCATTTCGACTTACAGCAATTACCGCAATTAATAATTTCATAAGCCTTGTAATTTAGGTTTTAGAATAGTTTCTCCCGATATCGCAATGGTGTACTCATCGTTTCCGGAGTTGTCTTCATTTTTATTGTCAATGAAATCGATTCTCAACGGTTCCGCAGCATTACCGAGTAATGTTTTTACTGTATTGGCCGCTAAAACAGTTGCAAATCCTTTTTTATTAAAGTATTCTTCACACTTCTCAATATTCTGGATTGACATATCCAACAAAGGAAAGCTTATATCTATATCAGTAAATGGGTTACCGTTCCGGGTTTTCGAAGAAAGCTTCCTGGATAATGTCTCCGGAATTATTTCAAAAATGTAGAGTGCCTTAGATTTTATTGGGAAAATCCCATTATAAGCATTGATGTAAAGGATATCCGTTGCATCATAAATTTCTATAGTTCTTACCTCCCTGAAGAAGTCTTCAAATTTGTTAAAAAATAGTTCCATTTTTTTGTCGCAATTTTACACAGATTTTTTACTTGAATTTTTTAATATTTTGATGTTTCCAACGGTTGAAATCCTTTCGGATAGTGTCGTATGAAAGTTCATCTTCCGTGATATCGTATAGATCTAAAAAATTCTGAAGCGTTGTTCGGAATTCTACCCCAAAATTCATTTCGTTTGTCATAGCCTCAGTGTAGAGCTTTTCCCGGATATCTCTTTCAATAGCTTTTGAAATTTGTCTGGCTTTACTCTGGTTAATCTGGAATCCGGTCCTGGAAGCTTTATCAATACCTACTTTCATACTGAAGTAAACGATATCCTGATCCTGTCTTTTATAAATATAATTTCGTTCAGACTTTTTTTGTAAGGAATTAAGTACAACCATTCCCAGCAATGTCGTTTCCGTGGCTTTGTATAAATCGCCGTATTTGAATTCGAGAATTTTTTTTACATATCTGGGAACAGCCAGATGTAAGGTGATTTGTTGCATATAATAAAATTGGTTTTTGGCGCAAATAAAGAATAAATCTGCTTACGGGAAACCATAAAAAGCACTTAAAATGCACTTGTAAAAGTGTAATTCTGTAAACCTCCGAAGCGTAAAGTTTTTACACCGTTTTTTGAAAGTGTAAACAAATTTTAAGCGATTTTTTAAAAGTGTAATTATCTATTTTATTACAGATAATTCTGTAACTCTTTAATAATTTACAGTTTTAAAAAAAAAGTGTAATTAATAGAGTTTCAAAACTTTGCCAATATTGTTACAGAATTACATTTTCAATCACCTAAGTTTTTAGAGGTGGAGAGGAGAGAGGGTTGCAGCCGTGTTCCCGGATGGTATAAAAAAAGGAATCCCCGGCTTTCGCCAGGGATGGGTTTGTTTTTTGATTTTCTGTAAGGATGTAAGGGCTAGAGATCATTTAAAGGCCCTTAACTTTCTATTTCTGGCCTTTTGAACAACTTTTATTTCAATTACCATAGTTTTGTTTATTTTAATACGATCATCTCTATCAAGCCAGGAATGTTTTGGTTTCTCTACTTCTACATATTGATGCTGCAAAATGGTGCTTCCGAAAATTTCCCGGATTAAAATCTCATAATCAACAATACATCCTGCTTTTAGAGTAATAAGCTTAGTGTCTGCAGAACCATCTTGTATTCTATAATAACCATTATCTTTCATTGTGTAGTAATACCGTATTTAGTGTAATGCTGTAACTCGGATATGTTCTGTTGTCTTTCCGTTTATATTCCTCATAATCCGGTCTTGGAAATCATAGCCATTATGTGAACACCAAGTTCTTAATTGTTTTTTAAACATAAGCGACGTAAAGAAACCCAGTATTTTTGGGCTGAAATTTTTCATAGAAGTAAATGCACCTTCTTTAATGAATTCGGCTTCAGGATTGCCTAGAAAATACGAATCCGCCCATTCACGGAATACTTCAGACAGATAAACTTCCTTTTCTTCTTCCTGTAGAACATTCTGATTGATCAGTTCTCGCTTTACCTCAGAATAAGCAGCGATAAATTCGTCTTTTTGAATTTCAACAGTCTGTTCTGAAAATAGTTCCTGGAGTAATCTTGAGTGTACAGAGATTCCAATACTATGAAGCTCTTTAGTTACCTGGAGTACTTCATTTTCATTAAGTACTTTGTAGAATACCAGAGCGTTTTGATTTTTTAAATATGTTGTCATTTTTTAATTTATTATTTGATGTCTTAAAGAAGTTAGGGTGTGCATTTCATAGGACGGAACAATAAGAAGTCTATCTCTTGAAGACGGCCAATCATTTGTTTCATAGCCTAAAACATAATTTCCTATTTTAAACCAAGTATTAGCTTCTGGTAGAAGTTTCATAATTTCATCTTCAAGTCTATTCTTGATAATTACTCCTTCCTCTTTAGCATAATGTTTCAACTTCTGTACTCTAATCATTTCTTCTTTTTTCTCGATATAATCAGAATATTCCTGTAGTGTATAAATTAGCTGTTCACGAGGACTTTCTGGCACTTCCATTTCATCGATTTCACTGAGTTCTGTTTTTTGCTTTTTTAGATCTTCTATTTTTGCAAGAATTATTTCGGCTTTATTTTCCATATCTATATTAGTTATTTAGTCTTCAATAATATTTTTTTTACTAAGTAATTCATCCATCTTCCGTCTTACTGCAGCTTTGGATTTAAAATCTTTTTCCATTGTAATCCAATCAGTATTTTGGAGTGTTTTACATTTAATTCTCAGATTTACATTATCTTCTCTGATAATGGTGAAACCTGCCTTTAAAATTTTCAAAGTATCTCTTGAGTGTAATGCCATGATTTAATTTTTTGTTATTACTTTTTTATCTCCTAAAAATCCTACTACAGTATAAGCTTCTGCAGAACTGAAGTAGTATCCGACACGATCTTTATATTCCTTCTTAAAATAATTAAGCGTGTCAAGCTTTTCCGGAATCAAACGCCTGGCATATAAAGCCTGGTCTTCTTTGCTCATTTCTGAGCCTTCGTACAGAAAGCCCAGAAATTGATTGTCCCGGTAAATGCCGTAAAGCCACTCGTTACTTTTCTTGAGATGAACTCCTAAAACGTCAAGGCCTAAAAAAGCCAGGTTTAACGGAAGCTCTTCGTTATCCTCAGATATAACTATTCTCGCTTGAACTGTTGTCTCCTTCAGTAGGGAATCTGAAGACTGACTGGAGTGCTTCAAGGTCTGCATCAACTTTAACGATTTTAATATGTTCGGTTGTTTTCTTTTTAACTTTTCCATTTTCAAGAATTAGATCTCCGTTCGAATTTTTCATATCTAGATTTTCCATTATTCGATCGTGAAACTCATAACCGTTAACTTTACACCATATTTTTGTCTTCTTTTTGAAGGCATTAGATGTCAAATTACCCAGGTACTTTTGATTTTTTTCTTTAGCAGCTTCCAAGACATCATCCTTGATCAGCAATCTACCAACTACACCAGGGAAATACTCATCAGCCCATTCTTTAAACCATAGACCCATCTCAGTCAAGTAAGCCCTCATTTTGATATTTCCGTCTGGAGCTTCAATTTTTGCATCCTGCTGGAGATAAAATTGACAAGAGTGGAATACAAAATTTAAGAACTTGAACCACTGATCACTCTTCCAATCCAGGAAAAGAGAATTTCCAAAATCATCTTTTGGATCTCGTTTTTCTCTTTCATCGTTTGAAGCGTGATAATAATCTGAGAATCCCATTACAAGACGGCGGCGCGTAGAAGATCCTCTTTGATCTTTGATTGCGTAATTTGTAGAAACTCCAAATTTTGGTGAGTTTCTGTAAGCCAGGTTAACTTTTGCCTCAAACTTTTCGTTTACTGTAAGCTTTGAAGTGATCACTGAGAAGAAACTTTCCAGGTTAAAGTTTCTGCGAACGTCATCGAATAGAATAAAATCTGTATGCTGATTTACTCCTTCAAATAAGAATTTATCATTTTCAATATCCCCTTTACCGTCGATATCGTGTCGATTCATGAAGAATCTCATAGCTTCAAAGAATAAAGATTTACCAGCTCCTCCTTCAGCAACATCATCTTCAATCACCGCGTTATCTGCAGCAAAAATCACCCACGGCCTTGTCGGATCCTTGAATCGATGTGCAGCATATCCGAAAGCAAAAATTTTATTGATAAGATGCTGTTTTTGCTCCCGGTTCTCATCATCTGCCAGATATTTACCTGTAATTTTAAATAATGATTCCTGGTAAAAATCCTCTTCTTTTTTCCCATTCTCAATATATCTGTCCCTATCTTTCTCCCAGTGAATCCTGGAAACTTGAATCAGGTAATTCAAGAAATCGCAATTTTCCTCCAGGATCTCGATATCGTACAAATTATCTCCTTCTTTTGTTATTTTGAAATAGGGAGTCTCAATTTTAAAATCGCGGATATCTTTTGCGGTGATGTGGTGATCCGTCTCTTCCTTAATCAGATTGTCGATAAGTTGTGACTGGAGAACATAGTTTTTAAAACTTTTCTCTTCAGTAATTCCATCTGCAGAAACATTTATTATTCTATCTCCTAAAAAGAAATACTGATTTGTAGGGCTAAAGTCTGTAAAATCCAAAGACCGGTTGTGCATATTGGCCAAATGTCCGTCCGTTATTTTCTGAGAAGTGATCAACATATTCAAAAGGGCGTGGGGAATTTCTCGCACACCAAGTTCATCCTGCTTCTGTAGTAGAAAGTTCCGGAAGAAATCTTTGATAAATTGAGTCGTTTTTAATTCCTCTACAACGTGCCCGGTTACCCTGGCAAAATAGTAACCATCTTTACGGGAAAGATCATCAATCCTGCAAAAACCGTTAAGTCTTAGAAAGCTGAAGGCAAAAATATGGTGAAAATTATAAGTCGATCGACCTTTCTCGCTGACTGAGACCTCCCAGAACTGAGCTGGCATAGAAAGACTAAGCATTTTCTTTACTTCGTAGGTCAATTGAGATTTTGTTTTGCTCTGATTGTATCTCACAAAGTCTTTAAAATCTTTTTGTCCGGAGAATTTAAAATATTTGTCTAGCCAAAGCGTTTTCATTGAAAGGTTATTTAAAGCGAGCTCACCGCCCTCCCTTTTACCTGTTTGGTCTGTATCCGGAATATTTACGACTTCGTAAGCCATATTATGCAATTCCTTCAGGAGAAAACGATCTACTTTTTCAGTTTCTGAATTGAACCAAATCACAAATTCACCCAGGCTCATAAGATTAAGACCATCGCTGCCACCGGTAGCAATACAAATTCTTTCCAATTTGAAATGTACATCTGAAGCACTGACATTTCCAGGAAGAACTTCTTTACCTGTTTCTTCAGTCTTCTTTTTGGCTAATTTTTTTCTTTCATTATCAAATTCCTTCTGGTAAAGTTTTTTAATCCTATCTAAGCCAAATATGAAGCCTTTAGGACGTCCACCGACATGTCTGAATCGTCTGTCTTTGCCATCATCAGAATATTTTTTCCCTCCTTTTGGCATGTATATTTTTAGCCATTGGCCGATGGTTTCGTCGGTATTAATAAATGCCAGGATAGGAAATTTATCAGTTGCAATAAAACGGAAAACCTTTCCTTTTTCTTCGTTGTAATAGCTGTATTCTACTAAAGAGTAAAGATTGATTTCTTTGCAAAGTTCTGCAGTAACATGAGGGCCTAAAAGCTGAAGCTCATACTCATTGAAATCCTTTGTTTCAAAATGAAATTTCTTTTCGTTAAGTTCCACCGGACAATCATCCAGGTCATACTCCCTGAATTCGTACTTATAAAAGGTCCGGGAATCCTCAAAAATCTCGATTCCGGTTTGGTTCTGAAGCTCTCTTCCGATTTCCAAAATTGCTTCGTAATATGCTACGTTATTTTCTAAGGCATAAATTCCAAAGCAGTCCTGAGCATTTACGGTTCCACCCCAATCCGTAACCCTCCAGCGATCTTCAATAAATTTCATTGAAGCAGAAGCTGTTCTATCATCATTCCGGATCCGAAAGTTTTTACGAGTATCAGCTTCCGGATATATTTTTAAAATTTCATCAAGTCCACCGTTTGTTGCACGCAGAATTTTTTCAGCTGCAGTCTTTAATGAGTCGCTCATTTTTCTAGTTTTTTATTCACTTTCTGATTCTTCAGAAATGGTTTCATTTTTCTTTTTTCTAACTAATCTGTTGGCCACAATGATTAATCCAAGCTTTTCCATTCGATCTCTATAATATGTTGTGGAGCTATTAAAGCGGTCTTTTATCAACCGGTTAAATTCCTTAACAGCTATGAAATCTCGATGCTCAAACATTTCATTGACAAACTTTGTATAGATTTTATTCTGATCTACAGGCCGTCTGTTCTTTTTTTCTTTCAAATAATTATTACTCTTGCTTAGGCTTTGTTCATTAATAAGCCTCTGTTTTTCCTGAAGGGATTGTTTCCCATCGTTCAGGATCCTGGTGTAAGAATTAAGTTTGAAATATTTCATGGGTTTTATTCGTCTGGTTGAAATTTATCTAAGGCTAATAAAAAGATTCCCATTGCGATTACTTCACTGTTATTAGTTGTATTTAAGTTGATTTCCTCGTTTCTCTTTTTCCAATAGGCAAAATCCTTGTCCGGATTAAGAGCTTTAAATTCCCGATAATTCCGGCGGTGTTTTTCAACTCCTTTTTGTATTTGCGTTTCCAAAAATTCTATTGAATCTACATCTGTGTATGCTAGTTTTACCTTTTCTTTTATCTGTTCTATGTTCATTACCAATGTCTTTTTAAAATTTCTTTTTTGCTGAATATGAGCATTATTTGAAAAAATTTATTCTTCATCTTCCGGAACATTATTTTCAAACCATTCTAAAGCTGATGCTTCTGAAAAATCTCGTATGAATGATTGAGCCGATTGTATATTCTCAAAGACGATGATTTCCTCATTATGCATTGGATAATCTTCTTTATCTATCCAGTACGCGTAAATTTTAACAATCGGGTCGGCATTATCATTCACATCTCTAAACAATAAAATGTCTATTTTACTACTTAACTGAAAGGATTTGTGGTTCATAATTCAGATTTTTAGGTTTAAACAAAGTGGTAAGGAAAACTCTGGTTGTTTTATTGCCGTTTTCGTCGACAATGATTGAGAGTCCGCTACAACATGGAGTAGCGAATCTCCAATTCTTAAATCTTTGGCCGCATTTGCTGCACTCTGTGATTACTTCTGTACTCATAATTTATAGTATATGTTTGACTTTTTAGAGGTGTAAATAGTACCGCACCGCACTCGGAACAGTTCCAGGTCTTCCGGAGATCCTCTTCATTTCCGCAATCGCATTTCCTCCAGATTTCGTGGTTGTTTTCATGATTCATGATTAATCAATGTTGTTGTAGATGAAGCGCAAGCACTACAGAGGTTCTCTTCAAACCAATAGCAAGGCTCTCCAGTCTTTTCTATACATTGTTTGCAGTCGTAATCAGTACAACCACAAATTTTGCAGACTTGAGCATTCATTCTTTTTTGATAAAAATTTCCTTGAATTAGAATATCAATCTCCTTTAATTCTGATGGAGAACAACTATTTAGAAATTGTTCCGGAGATATTTCCAGTGTTAAAATTTTTTGAAGCTTTGGCATTTTTCTAATTTTTAAAACAAAACCCGACCGGAATATTCCAGCCGGGCTAAAAACTAATAACCATTACTCATTTAGCATGAGAATTGAGGCAAATAGAAGATTCGAACTTCTGATCATCCGGGTTGCAGCCGGCTCCCTTGACCACTCGGGCAATTTGCCTTAAAAATCCCGGCCGAAACCGGGATAAAAACTAATAACCATGAAAACTCAAATTAAACATGAGAATCATAACACCGGCGCAATTTCCCGTAGCTTAACCCGGCGTTGTGGAAAGAGGGGGAATCGAACCCCCGACGGCATGGATTTTCAGTCCATCGCTCTACCAACTGAGCTACCTTTCCGGAAAGCACTTTAAAAGAACGCTGCTCTGAATGGGATAATAATGCTTTTGAAAATTAAATCTAACTGAGTGATAACCAAATTTTATTGTCCCTTTCTGAAAGTGCTTTAATTTTTATTTTCGCAGAATGTCTGCTAAACCAGATAATCCACCTAATCCAGAAAGTAAATCAAGAGGATTTCTATCAAGCATTGTATCCATCATCTTCTGAATTTGAACAGATTGAAAGGCAACTTCTTTTATTCTTGGATCATGCCTATAAGCACTTGTTAACCCAAAAGCAATATGTTTTTGCTTACCCTGAAGCGAAAAAACGGCAGTTCCAGTTTCTTTCCCATCTTCAGGATCCTCAGTTGCAGTAACAAATAAAACGACATTTTTAGGAGCTTTTCTTAGCAACTCATTCAATTCTTTAAAAAAGTCTTCAGTTGCTAATTTTTCTTGTTGCTGTGTTTCATTTACGTTCTCGTGATTTTGATTTTCCATTTTAAAAATTTTTAATTAGTATGTTTAACAACGTTATATCCTATTGTGTCTCCAGCTTTGTTTTTTACTGGTATTTTCTGAATGAAATGTCTCCACTTGATATTATCAATTATCAGGAGCATTTTTCGCCCCTCCTTAGGTTTGTGGAGCGTTCTTTTATTTACTCCGGCATCAATCCTTCTTTGATATCTATTTGGCGAATTTCCGGCCTTAAAAAATGGATAATTCTTTTTGACTGGTGCTGATACTTCTTTATCCGTTTCGCAAGTTTGATTTATCTCTGCCGGCAGTTCTGTGCTTTCTACTTCTTTATTCATAAATAATTAATTATTGATAATCCAAATTCTATAAGCCTCCACAGTTTCTTTTATAAACCTGATCTGATTTCCTCTTCCTTTGCCGCCTTCCTTAGTTTTTCTTAAAGGACAAGAGAGTTTTTTAATGTCTTTTTTTATTTTATCAGTTCCAATTCCTAGATATTGGCTGATATCCTCAACTGTCGGTTCAATAATATCCTGCCATTCCATTTTTTTGAAAAACTTCAGATATAATTCTTCTGGAACTAGATAATAACCTGGAGGAATTTGTAAAGCCGCACTCATTTAATCGTTATTTTCAAAAATTTCTGAATCTGTAAATCCTTTCTTTCTTAAGTATTCAACTATTGTAATACTTGACTTTGCAATCTTGTATCGTTTCTTAAGCTGAGTTTCCAAAGCTGTTGGAGTAACTTCTACTTTTTCACCACTATTCACCAGTAAAAAAACATCTGCGAAGTATTCAGCTTTTGATAAAATCACGTCCAGAATTTCATCTTTTACTTTCATTTTCTTTATCTTTGTAAATAATTTGTGAATAATTTATGAGCAAATATATATCAAATATTTGATAAAAAAAACAAAAATATCAAATATTTGATGTTTTTACCTATAAAATCAATTAATTGATAAAGATCAAAATAACACTTTGTAGCAATTATGGATGGAAATATTCTTTTAAAGGCCAGGAAAATTTTAGGACTAAACCAAGAAGTGATGGCTGCCAAGCTTGGAATTTCTTACCAAACTTACAATGGTTACGAGAACGGTAAAACTATACCGAAAACGAAACATGGCAAAATAAACGAAGTACTTATTGAAGCCAAAGAAAGGCAAGATAATGCAGATTCTGTTCTCAGTATTGAATCTACGGATATCTTGAATGAGATACTCAAAGAAATGAAAGCAATAAGAAGAGAAAACAGAGATATAAAAAACCTTCTAAACGAAGTTATTTCAAATAAAGAAACAGAATCTAAAATGGACCAATTAACATCCAGCCAATTAGATATTCTTAAAATGGTACTCCAGAACATGACTGTTCAGTTAAAAGAATTAAAAAAGGCTGATTTAAAATCAGCCAGTACAAAATAAAGTTTCAGTTATCTGAAGTATATTAATACTCTTATAGTTTTTAATATGTATTTTCGGGATTTTGAATTTTACTAAATTTCGCTTATAAATTTCAACCTTATCAAATAAATTGAACAAAATATCATTGCATTCATCAATTGAAATTATACCATCATCACACTGAAGCTTTGCAACTATTTTAAGCTTTTCTATTTCGTCTAAATAATTATTATGCAACATCTTTTTTTAATTGCTTTCTATAGTTCTCGAATATAATGTCTCTGATTTTCTCGCTTTTTTCATTCGCATCAATATACTTTAACGATTTTGAAAGTATCCAACATGTTGCAGCTGCACCGATAAAAATTAAAGTACGATACCACCAGATATTAAAGATTTCATGTTCCAATGCTTGAAGTATTGTTCCAATAAGCATATTCAAATAGGCGTATAATGGAACAATAAACGCCCATCTGACAGGTTTCATTCTTAGTAATAAAATAAGCATTATAATCATTGGTGAAATAGCCATATTAAGGGCATAAACCAAATTCTTGACTTTCAGAAATATCGGAATAGCACGATCAAGATCATATTCAATAGAAAACAATGAAAAGAACTTCTTCACTGCTACTATATCTAAAATATTTTCAGTGTAGAGAATTACACCAGAAGAAATAAGCAAAATTGTAGAGGCAATTTGCTTACCTCTACTTATTTTGAAATTATTTTGGAGGAGTTGTGACAACAGGTCCAACTTCTCCTGGGTCGAGGCTTGTTCCAGGATCAAGGCCATCTGTTGGTTCGAGCGCCTCGGTTGGACCAAATACCGGTCTGATTGAGTCTGATTCTTTTTTAAGTTCATTTTTATTAAATGAATGAACTTCGCTAGTCTTAGTTTTTTCATGTTCTTTTTTGATGATTATTTCATCCTCTACGCACGAGACAAGAATTGACGTTGCAATTATGCCTACAAAAATTTTTTTCATAAAGTAATAATTTAAGAGTTATTTATCCTGAGATGCTAAAGTAAAAAGCAATGAGTTTTCACTAAAGGACACAAATAACCCTCAACATTAATTCATACTATAAAAATATAAAAATAATGTTATTATTCCCTATTAGAGGATTTTAAATTAAGTTGTGTAAACGATTGGCAGAAGAAATTATTATTCTATCATAAACAATTACTTAGCAATACTTTCATCCTTTTCAGACATTTTTCAGACATTATTTTATTGCTTTTCAGACATTTTTCAGACATTTTATTTTAAATACTTATATAGTTCTGATTTTAAGACGTTTAATGATTGCTAATTTCTGCCTTCTAAGCAGACGGTCAAAGGTTCGAATCCTTTCGCGCTCACTTAATGACACCATTAGGACAATTTAGGCCAAATGGTGTCATTTTATTTATAAATACCTCTCAATCAGTCCATTTAAAGTATTTTACATTCTTTTTCTTTGTTTTCCAAACATAATTTCTTTCTTAAAAAAACAAATATTTTATCTTTCTTAAATGATTTTTAGCCTAAAGCTCTTTATTATTGATACGAACCTGACAGGATTCGAACCTTTTCAAAAATATTAATACACCTTCTTTTTTCTGAGTATAGTCCTGATGTTCTTCCTTGTAAATTTATTTTAAAAGATTAGATATAGCAAAAAGGTGAAAATGTTTTATAACATTCACCCTTGAATAAAAAGTCTATAAAATTATGTTTTATAAGAAAACTAGTTATTTCCAAATAAAGCTTTTTTAAGAGCTAATGCTCCCTGCTCTGATGAAAACTTCACTGCTTCAATATGATCTAATGGATTCAGTAGACCATAATCATGAATAAATCCATTATAGGTTTCGATGGTTGTCGGAACGCCCGCTTCATCCAGTTTTCTTGCGTAGGCTAAACCTTCATCGAACAGGATATCATTTTCAGCCAGCTGCACTAATGCAGGAGGAAGATTTTTAAGTTTTTCTAATGGTGCATTGAGCGGAGTAGCATAATATTCTTTACGTTTTGCCACATCAGGAAGATAATTATTCCACATCCATTTCATTAACGGAGCGGTAAGAAATCGTCCTTCTGCATATTTCTGCCAGGAGTCACGAGAAAAATCGGCGTCAGTAACCGGCCATAACAGTAATTGGAATTTTATTTCCGGTCCGCCTTTATCTTTCGCCATCAAACAGAGTACAGCAGTCATGTTTCCACCAACGCTGTTCCCCGCGACAGCCATGTTTTTACCATCTACACCAATTTCTGCCCCATTTTCTGACACCCATGTTGTGGCGGCATAAATTTGGTTTATTGCTACAGGATACTGTGCTTCCGGAGAGGGTGTGTAATCTGTAAAAACGGCAGCGGCACCGCTATTGACAACTAAATCCCGTACCAGTCTTCTATGTGTTGGATAATCACCCAAAACCCATCCACCGCCATGGGTAAACATAAATACCGGAAGGTTTTCAGAAGCTGCATTGGCAGGTTTAACAATATGAATATTTACGGTAATGCCATTTTGTGTGATCTCTCTTTCTGTTTCGGTAATTCCTGAATAGTCAACCCCTACAGACTTTTGTGCATCAACCAAAACCTGTCTTGCTTCTTCAGGAGATAATGTTTCCAGTGGTTTGCCTCCACTATTATTCAAACCCTTCAAAAATTCTCTGATGCCTGACAGGATCTGCGGATCGTCTTCTGCTTTAATGTTGTTTGCCATAATTTAAAATATTTATGATTAATGAATTGACGAATAAAAACTTTATTAGAACGCTATGATTTTATTGTTTCTCAAGTTCGCTGATTACTACTTTAGCCATTTCTTTGGAACTGAAGGGGTTCTGCCCTGTAATTAAATTTCCGTCCACCACGACATTGGAGGTCATTGGGATAAAAGCTTTTTTCAGATCAGCACCTCGTTCTTTGATAGCTGCTTCAAGATTGAATGGCACTTCTTTTTTTCTTCGGGCAAGGCTTTCCTCAAACCAGTCAAAGCCTGTCATTGATTTTCCTTTGATCAGGTAGTCACCTCCGGAAAGCTTAACATTGAGCAAACCTCCTACACCATGACAGATTGCCGCTACCTTTTTCCCCGTTGTGTAGTGATTTTTAATAATAGTCTGTATAGTAACATCATCGGGAAAATCATACATTGTACCATGGCCTCCTGCCAAATAGACCAAATCATATTCTTCCTGAACAAGATCAGATAATCGATGACTATTTTTAAGCAATTGCCGGAAATTGCTGTCATTCCAATATCTCTCAGAGATTTTATCTAGTGTAAAGTGTTTGAGGCTTTCCGGATCTACGGGAACATTCCCTCCTTGAGGGCTTGCAATCGTAACCTCATAGCCTTTCTCTTTAGCCGCATGATAGAGATGTGTAAGCTCACTCAGCCATAAGCCTGTTTCAAGATTACCGCTTGCATACATTCCTGCATTGGTCACAATAATTAAAATTTTCAACACGCTCATAGTAGTTCTTTTAGTATAACAAAATTGATAAGAAACCGTTGAACTCAGGTAGCTGAATTAGGGAAATTTGTAACCGAATCTCTGAATATTACTGGGAATGGTTTTTAAATTAATTGAATGATGCTCTGAATTCTAAAGGTGAAACAGAGGTCCGGCTTTTAAAAAGACGGTGAAAGGATTGAGGGTGTTCAAACCCCAGATGGTAAGCAATTTCTGAAACTGATAATTCTGTAGTGGACAACATTTCTTTTGCCTTTTCTATTAATCGCTGCTGGATATGCTGCTGGGTTGTCTGCCCCGTTTGAATCCGCAGCATATCACTGAGGTAATTCGCACTAATATGCAACTGCTCAGCAATTGAGTGAACAGTTGGGATACCGTTAAGTATTAATTTTTCATTTTTGAAATAATCATCCAGGAGAGCTTCCAGCTTTGAAAGGAGATCACTATTGGCTTTTTTCCTGGTTAAAAACTGGCGGTTATAATAACGGTCACAATATTTCAGCAATAGATCAAGATTTGAAATCAATAGATCCTGCGTAAAAGAATCCATATTGCCAGCTACTTCCTGTTCTACATTAGCTATGATGTCCACAATTGATTTTTCTTCCTTTTCGGAAAGGTGCAGCGCCTCATTAGCACTATACGAAAAATAACCATATTCTTTGATATGGGATGCCAGTCCATATCCATGCAGGAAATCAGGATGCACCACTAAAACAAATCCTTTCACTCCGTTCAAAAGAACATCTTCAAAATGAAGAACCTGATTGGGTGCAATAAAATACATAATACCTTCATCAAAATCATAATACTGTTGTCCATACCTGCATTTTCCGCCGGCACAGTCTTTCTTTAAAGCAATAACATAAAAATCAGTTGTTACTGCACTGAGAATAGTTTCCGGCTCCAGTTTAACATCATCAAAATTAAATACGCTGATCAATGGGTTCGCAGGTCTTTTTAGTCCCAAAAACTGATGAAGCATACTTATTGATGATACTTTCTCCGGAGTTTTCATATTCTGATTTTCAGATTTGTACATGACTAATTTACTTATTTATTTTGTTCCCTGAAAGCTGTTCATCTTTTATGATACCGATGCCTTGTTTATAGGTAGTAACCTGAAATTCAGGGAATCTTTTTCTGAATTTTGAAGCATCAAATATATTGTCATGTTCATATCTTGGGAGGAGCTCCAGAAGTTCCTTTACACTTTTGTTGAAAAACGAGCCTATTTTGAACATGAACTTAGGAACAACAGCATATTTCAGATCTTTGCTGTAAATACCTGAAGCAATTCTGATAAACTCTTTATAGGTGGGATGGCTTTTGTCAACAGGAAGATGCCAGGTCTGACCATATGCATCGGGCGTATTCCCGATCAACGCGGTTGCCCGACTTGCGTCAGGAGTCCAAATCAAACTTCTTTTCTTATTCGCGCTCAATGGTATTTTAAGCTTTTTACCTGCTTTGATATTATTAAAAAGCAGTGTATTGGTAATGCTTTGCGTTTTGCCGGGTCCATAAAATTCGGGAGCACGACAGATTACCGCTTCAAGCTCACCTGATTTAATTTCTTCCAAAACCATTTCGGCCATCTTTCTTCTCACTCTTCCTTTTCTGCCCACCGGTACGAAGGCTGTTTCTTCTGTCAATACACGATCATCCTGCGGATACATATAGGTATTATCAAAAAATACGAGTTTTGTTCCATTAATTTTACAGGAATCAATCACATTGCGAAGAATAAGCGGAAACTGCTCTTCCCATAACGCTGAGCTGATTGGAAGACCTAACGTAAAATAAGCAATTTCACTGCCTTTTACGGCTTCAATTGCTTTTTCACGGACAGAAAGGTCAGCAGAAAAGATCTCATCCGTATCATTTACTTTTTTTGCTCCCCTGCTGACAATACGTATATCTGAAGTAAAATTCCTTTTCAGCTCTCTTGCCAGTTCTTCGCCGATCTGGCCATTAGCTCCTAATATTGTTTGCATATCTTTTATTTTAAAATTTCATCACTGCTCATAAGATTAGATTATCTTTTTCAGCCAGTGTATTTTTTTATCATTGTAGAGTGGATATTTCCAATCCGGTTCGCCCCAATTTGTTTTTTTTAACTAGTGATTTCTGGTGTGGGAACGTAAAAAAACCAAATTCTCCATGATAATTTCCAATACCGGAGTTTCCGACTCCACCAAATGGCAGATCATCACTCGTAATACGCACTAAAGTATCATTGATGCATCACCACCAAAAGAAACGAAGCTTAGAAATTTATCTTTCTCTTCTTCATTCTTCGTAAACAGATATGCTGCTAAAGGCTTTTCTCCATCTATGATTTTTCTCAGCATCTCATCGTAATCGGTGCAGGAAATAACAGGAAAAACCGGACCAAAAATTTCCTCCTGCATAACAGGATCTTCCCAGCTCACATGATCCATAATGATCTGATTTTTCTGTGTACAATTACAGTATTTGATTCAAAAGATTTTTGATTTGCTGTAGCAGTAAAACTGCCTGCTTCCGCTTGTGAATACCTACCTGCAAGTCCTGCTGTTGTCAATATTTTAATAAGGTTCATCCTTTTTATTTCTTTGACAAAGTTCAGAACTATGAACACAATTGGAGTAGCCAGATTAAGGGAAGTTGTAACGGAATCTCTGTTTTACTTTAACAGTTACAAACTCAACTCGAAGGTTCGGACAATGGGGGAATGAGGTATCCTACTAAGCTAGATTGGAGTTGATAATAAACCAACTCCAATTTAATAAAATGCTATCCTTACAGAACCCGAATTAATTAAAACAACTGATAGTCAATAAAATACCATTGCAATCCGGTTAGCTGAAATGTCCATTCCGTAATTTCGATTACTTCTTTTTTATGTGGATAAGGCCGCTAAACAGAGTTTTAGCCGGTTATGTAAGAAAACATCCACCAGTAAAAGGCCGAAAAACATCAGAGCCAGGCCAATAGTCAAGCCCTGGAAATATTCTTTAGAAACGTTGAAAAACCCTATTAGTGATGCCAGAAGTGAGACAGCCCATAGATATTTGGTCAGAATATAACTTCTATCAAAGCCTTTCATTTTTTCATATTCCCGGCTAAAGGTCTGCGAAGGATTCTCCTGATATAACTTTTCAATTTCGGCACGGTATTTAGGCTTTGATGATAATATAAACCCAGCATATCCCAGATTCACGAGGACTAAAAAGCCTAACGGAAGTACCATCCCTTTTTGTAAAGAACCTCCATTTTTTAGAAGGAAAAATAAAAGAGGCAGAACAACAAAAATGGAGATTCCCATCATCCATTTTCCCTGTGAAATATCTCCTTTGCCCCACATCGTTATTTGCTCAATGAAATTCATATTATGCTAATTAAAGTTTTATGCTGTTATTTTAGATCCGATGAATACCTATTTCATTATCGGTTCACAAATTCTCATTTTTTTTCAGATCGGAGGTGGTAAAACCATATTTTTTCTTAAATGAAAAATAAAAATGAGAGAGGTTTTCAAATCCAAGATCCAAATAGAAATCTGCAGGCTTCCGCTCAAGATATTGTATGAGATAGTAAGCTTCCTCAAGACGGCGATTCTGGAGCCACTGTTTAGGAGTTGTATTAAATGTCTTGCTGAAATCACGCTTAAAGCCGGAAAGACTTCTCCCAGTCAGTTTTGCAAAGGTTTCTATAGAGACATTAAACATATAGTTCTGTTCCATAAAATCCTGTAGATCTATTTTGTATGGTGACGAAAAATCAAATAAAATCTGTTTAAAATCAGGGTTGGACTGCAGAAGCAGCTCTATGGCTTCCCTGATCTTCAGATCTGCTAATTTCGGGGTAGCTTCTTTTTTCTTATTGATGTACGGTGCAAGTGAGACAAAATAGCTCAGTAGGAAATCGTCCGGTTCAAAAAACAGTCTTTTGTTGCCTGGATATCCGTTTTCTATCTGAATTTTATTTTCCAGCGCATATTTATTCAGAACCTCTCTATCCAGAGTAATGGAAACAAATTTATATTCTCCTGACTTTGATGGATATTTTGTAGTACGGATCAGCTGATTTTTCCTGATCAATACCACTGTATTTTCAGGAACGACCGTGGTTCCGCCCGGATAAACTGCGTGTGTTTCCCCTGAGAGCTGAAACCCCAATAAGTGTTCCGGGATAAATTCCTCATCCCCTCTATGCTTGTCGAACTGACAGGAGTAAACCAGTCTGTCAAATATGATCTCCCTTGTACCTTCCATATTTTAAAAGTTTAAATTTCAGAAATAGAAGCTGCTCCCGCCATTGCAATTTCTTTATCCTGCTCGGGACTTCCCCCAGAGGAAGCAATTGCCCCTATGATCTTTCCTTCCTGATTTTTGATCACTACTCCGCCGGCAATCGTCAGAAGCCCTTCATTGGAATTCAACATTCCGTATCCATGCACACCTGCCCCGGATACAATGGTTCCCATAGTGTCACTATCCACGCCGAACATGACAGCTGTCTTTGCTTTTTTAACCGCGAAATCAATAACACCGTAAACACTGTCTAGTCTGGCAAAGGCCATCAGATGGCCACCTGTATCCACGACAGCAAGGCTTACGGGAATATGCAGAGATTTTGCTTTTTCTATAGAATTATCCAAAGCTTTTGCAGCTTCATTATATGTAATATTCATATTATTTTTTGATTTTAATTTAAGAATAGAAATGCGCATATATTAAAACAATATTGCGCATTCCAATTATTCTGGATTAACTTTTTGCGGTCCAGGCCTCTACCTGTAGCTGCTTTACAAAATCTTCTGTTTCTTTAGGATGCAAATTTCTGAAATTGCTGTTATCATCCAACGCTACATCTACAATAACGTCTGCCATTGATTGCGGATCTAACTGATTGGCTAATGATTCAGCAGTACCGTCAAAAACTGAAGGTGGCGTGAAATTGGTTTCCGGATTATACCAACGGAAAATACTATCTACGCCACGATCATTGAAACCGGTACCAAATACACCAGGGTTACAAGTAGCAATCTTGATGTTGAACTGGGCAAGCTCAGTTTTTAAACCTTCGGCGATGGCTTCCATGGCGTGCTTCGAAGCGCAGTACGCGGCAACATAAGGTACGGTCCACAATCCTCCCATTGAAGTGGTAAATACAATTTTAGCCGGTTTCTTTTGGTCAATAAATTTTTTAATAAAACCTTGCGCCAGCTCCAGACCCCCGAAGACATTTACATCAAACATGGATCGGATAAGGTCAATGGGTTGCTCGGCAATGGGTCCGCCCTCCATGATTCCTGCATTACTGATTAAAATATCAATATCGTACTTTTCCACGATATAAGCGATATCGCGGGCATTGGTAACATCTAATTTATCAACAATAAGTTCTATTCCCTGTTCTTTGGCTTCTCTTATCAGGTCGCTCATTTGCGGATAAACCTGTGCAGTAGCAATTACTTTGTGTCCTTTTTTCGCCAGATCAAATGCTGCGATCTTTCCAAACCCACTTGCAGCGCCTGTAATCAAAATTGTTTTGTTCATCTTTTTTTATTTTAAATGTGATTAAATTCTATTATATACTTCATGTCAAGTATTACTACAAAAGTCCATTAAATTAAGCTTATCAATAGTGGTAGAAGGTCCAATTTTATAGTGCTGTGACGTTCATGCCAATTAATTCTAAAGCAATTTTACTGGTCAGGATTTTCACCATGTTGATACGAAAGAAATCATGGAATTTTAAACTTACTGCAATTCTACAGGTTTATATATAGCATTTAAATAGAACATATAATAATTTCAGAATATATCACAGTATAATGAAACGCCGTTTGTACGGTGCAATCTGATAATAACCGATGACACCACCCTTCTAACGCTATTTTTTCTCCAGCAATTTAATCAGGAATTCGGACAAAACAGATACATAAATATCTGAAAAACAAAAATATATAAAAATTATTCAAGTGATTAATTCCGAAAAACTAACATATTTGCTATGTGCTAAATCATACATTAGCCCTTAATTTGCTCAGAAACACACTTTAATGACAAAAAAAATTCTATTCTGTCTATACCTGTTGTTTGGTTTTACTGATGAACAATTGAATCATGAACCAAAAACTGACGCGGAGATAGGAAATGTAAAAGACTTATATGAACATGAATTCAACAAGATTATGGAACTTTCCAAAAACGTTAACCCAATTTCCAAAAAAAACATAATTCTGTATACTCAATTGAATAACAGCATCATAAATATAGAAAAAAGGGCTGGAAATACTGCGGTAAAATATATAATGGATAAACAGGAAGGAGAGCGTCCTCAGAATATTATAAAAATAGTTATTGCCCCGTCAATTGCCATTATTTTCTGGCTGAACAGTTGGATTTTATGGAAATACAATCAGAAAAAGCCCAATAAAGAAGATGAAATCGTCAATCACTTAAAAGAAGAAACGACGGTGACTGAATTTACATCTATTTCATTACAGATTGATGGTAAAAGGGAAGTTAATAATATCAGTATCTCCAAAAACACCATTACCTCTCTGCTCAATAAACTTTCAAGGTTTGAAAAATCTGAAAAGTTTTTAAAAAATGATGTAACGCTCACTACTTTGTCAAATTCGCTCAATACAAACCCAAGATATCTTTCAGAAATAATAAAACAGCATAAGGGTAAGAATTTCAATAATTACCTTAACGGCCTTAGGATACAGTATATTACCAATAAATTGTATAACACTCCCATCTTCAGAGAATATAAAATAAGTTATCTGGCAGAAGTCTGTGGTTTTTCCTCCAGGGAAGTTTTTTCTGTCATATTCAAAAAAGAAATGGGTGTTACGCCCTCTTATTTTATAAGTCAGCTTAAAAGAAATGAAAAGGATCCGGAGTAAGAAACAATATATAAGAAATAAACATTATTACTAACAGAAACCAGTTAATAATACAGAAAAAATAATTTAAATCTCATAAAATATAATTTAATTTACGAATTAAATACCTGAAACAAAAAAAATGTATATTTAAAAACAGAGAAATTTAATTTCAAGCATTATTTCTTCTTATAATATTTATGCCATGGATTTTTTTAATCATATTAAAACAGTAATCAGTATTATATTAAGCCTGGGTATAGGCAGTTTACTCAATGGTACTGTGAGATTTGTCCAGCATCCCGGAAGAACAAAACCCTATTGGGTGCATTTACTGTGGGTATTGTATATATTTCTATTGATGATCCATTTTTGGTGGTGGGAATATGGTCTTAGAGATGTGAGAATATGGACGTTTACTGAGTATATATTCATCATCATGTATATTATCCTTTACTTTACATTGTGCCAGCTTCTGTATCCGTCGGATGTTAAAGATTATGATGACAATTATAAGAATTACTTTTTTTCAAGAAAGAAATGGCTTTTTTTATTGCTCATTGTGATTTATTTCATTGATATTTTTGATACTTTAATTAAAGGACCTGTTTACCTGGAAAAGCTCATGCCATTATACGCGATAAGAATGGTGAGCCACATTTCACTATGTGCCATATTTGCCTTTGTAAAAACTCAGCGGTCAGTCTGGTATGGAGGAATGGTACTGTTTTTTATTCTGTTTGAATTGTATTTTATCTTTGACAAATTTTATAATGATTAACTCTTCTTGGCAGGCTTTATACTTCATTTAAATCGATTAAATCCTCAATCAATAATACATTCTTCCGGGTCATTATATTAAATATTTTTACAGGGTTCAGTATGCCTTTCAAATTCTAATATTCTGCTTTCTCCGTCTTTAGAAAAAAATGTAATCCACAGATTATCAGATGTGATAATTTGTAAAAATATTAAAATAGCCAATAAAAGCATCAACAAATAATAAGTAAAGAAAAATGACTTATTATATTCTATTTGATGTGATAAATTGTGAAAACATCACATGCTGCCTCCTGAAAAGCCCTGCAGTTTAAGGTAAACAATACTACATTTGGTGATATAATTAAATATAAGTTTTATGAAAAATTCATTAAAAGTCTTGTTTCTGGCGATGTTCCTCATTCTTTTACATTCATGTGGTGCCATTACCACCTATGACGCTCCTCTGGAACCCGGACAGACTGTTTATCAGAGACAGGGTTCACAGCCCCGACAAACAGAAACCAGATCACAAAATACCAACACCATCCCTGAGCCGGGGCAAATAGAAATGAAAACTAATGATAATAATGACAATATTCCGGAGCCCGGACAGACGGAAATGAAAACTAATGATGATACTAATAATGTTCCGGAGCCCGGACAAACAGAAATGAAAGATGAGGAAGAGGAATAGTGTAAGTAACTGCATTTTAACCCACAAAAGATAATTATGATAAGCAAAGTCTTTATAATAACAACAGTAATATTATCAGGTGTTTTTTCACCCAGTGCAACAGCGCAGGCAGGAAAACTATTTGCAGGGAAATTTTCCAGTGAGGGTGATGTTACTGCATCGGGGATCATGACCATGGAACTCTCGCAAACAGGCGCTAAAATAGAAGGAGTATCCAATTACCAAAGTACTGCTGATGATTCCGATAGCGGAATGCTTTCAGTGAATGGGTACGTTAAAAATAACATTGGCTATATCCGGTTCAGGGATCAGAGAGGAAATGTGGTAGCTGATGGCAATATCAGTTTAAAAGATACAACGACACTGTATTTTAAGCAGACTACGACTTCCTCAATCCTCCCTTCTGTGGCTTATCTTTATGGCAAAGGAAAATATCCCGATACAGCCAGTATATCAGAAAAAAGCTACACAGGATCCTATTCCAATGAAGGGGATACAACAGCAAAAGGAATTATTTCGTTTGATATGTCCCAGTCCGGAAGCAAAATAGAAGGCACAGCGAACTATAAGGCAAACAATGATCAGCTAGATACAGGTATTTTATCCGTAAACGGTTATGTAAAAGGCGATACCGCTTATATAAGGTTCAGGGACCAGAAAGGGCAAACCGTAGCCGATGGAATTTTATACCCTAGCGGTTCTAATACTGCTTTTAAGCAAACAACATCTTCTAACATCCTTCCTAAAGAAGCTGTATTGTACAGGTAATTAAATATATAAAAACATATAAACAAAATTGAAATGGAGAAGTACGGAAAATTTACATTTTTAAAACAGTATAAAAATACATTGCTGATAGCAGGTTTAATATTAGTTGTTAGCTGTGCTCCGACTGTAAATTACATAGGGAAAAATTATAATCCTACTGAAAATATTGATGTCTTTTTGGATACCAATGATGTAAAGAAAAACTATGAGGTTATAGGAAGAGTGGATGGTATTTCCGGAATACTGGGTTCAAGTTATCAGGATATTCAGGATAAAATTGTTCAGAAGGCGAAAGAAAAAGGAGCGGATGCCGTTATTCTTTATAATATGGAACAAAGAATCATTGGTTCAACCTCTTCATCGAATACTGAACACAGACAATGGATGAAAAATACGACAACATCATCAAGTAATGTAACAGAGGATGTTTTGCATGCTGATTTCATCAAATATATTCCATAATTCGGTTATAATTGAAAATGAAAATGAAAGCAAAACTCTTACTAATAAGTTCATTTGCAGTGGTTGCTGCGATCGGCTGTAAGGAAAATGGAACAAAAGAAATAGCCAAAACAGAAGTTGCAGCTAAGAAAAATAATCAGCCGCCGCCTGATAAAACCAGCGTTTCTTCAAAAGAGAGTGCTCTTACAATAGAAGGAGACCGCGTGATCATCCCCAACTTCAAAATAGAAGTTAACCTCTCTGATAAGGCCGTAGAATTATTGCAAAAAAATAAGGAATCCATAATAGCTTCTTTATTTTTCTATGGCGATGCTGCCGATGAAAATTCCTTACCAGCAGATATTAAAAAGGAACTGGGCCCTAATGGGCTGAAGCTTCTCGTTTATGATATGGAGAAGATAGAAGTTAATCAATCAAATGAATTGGAGATTACCAATCTAAGCTTTCCTAAAAAGTTATATGATGCTCTTTCCAGCAAAGACATTTATGTTAACATCAATGTGTTCAGTGGGAGAAGGGCCTTTAAAGATAATATTCTAAATATGGAATTTTATGATGCTAAATTCAATGAAATCATTTCTCATAGCGGCTTTATCAATTTAAACGGCCGGCTTTTAACAGAGGATAAGAATTAAAAAAAGTTATTTTCAAGCTCTTCCTTTTGGTTGTAGACCTGCAAAGGAGGGGCATCTTTATATCTGAAAACAGAATGTAATTGGAGTTTTAACATTACGAATATTGTATTGCATTATCTTTTTTCAGATTGTTAATAAAATAGGAAGGAGTAACTCCTGTCTCTTTCTTAAAAGTAACGGCAAACACCTCTCTGGAGGCAAAACCACAGACTTCTGCCAGATAACTTATTTTATATTCTCTGTATATAGGATCCAGACAGAGTTTATTGATTATATAGTTTATTCTCAATTCATTAATATAATTATTATAGCTCTTCTGTTTGTACTGCTTTATTACTTCTGAAAGATATCTGGTATTGGTATTCAGATCATTGGCCAGAGAGGTAAGGCTAAGATCTTTTTTAACGAATTTCTGAGACTTTTCAAATTTTTCTAATTTTAACAGCAGGGTTTTGACGGTCTCATCAGTAATATTAATGCTTCGGTCTACAGCCATATTTGAATTCGAAGGAGTGGTATTCGACGACTTTAGATTGGTAATGATGGATTCATACTTCTTATGCAGCTCTTTCTGTTTTCTCTTCCAGAAAAACCATCCGGTAACCGAGAGCATAATAATAAGAATAGATAATATTATTAATATCTTCTGAATGTCGCTGTTATGGATTTCACTTTGCTCCTCTATAATTTGTTTTACCGGAGTATTTATCGTTTTCTTTTCTGCATTTACCAAACTATCGTTCAGCCTTGTATAGAGATTCATATATTTTTTTGAAATTTCCTTTTCACCCAGCTCAACACAAGATTTAAAGTAAACTTCATAAATATCTCTACGGATGTACGGGCTGCTGAACTGCTTTTCTAATTTCTCTGCCTGTTCAGCATAACGTTTAGATTCCTCGTATCTTTTTTGATCATAATAAAGCCATGCAAATTCATTTAAGGTGGCAATTTCAAGGTTTTTGTTTGGTTTGTATGCTTTATTTTGACATAGCTCCAATGCTTTTGAAAAAAAGACTTCAGCATCCTTTGCTTTATGCTTTGCAATACTTGTCTTTCCTAAATTGATGTACGCCAAAATAAGAGAATGATTCTTTTTATTACTAAAGTCACTGCTGTCATTTATTTTCTTAATGGTTTCAAGACTTTTTCTCTGATAATGAATTACAGAATCTACAGGTGCATTAATATGAGCTGCATAACTGGCTAAGCCGATGTATATGAGGGATTCCTGATAATATTTATAATTGTCAGACTTTATTTTAGGAACAATATTCAGTGCTTTCCGAAATTCTTTCAGACTCTCATCATTAAAGCCTAGTTCTGTATAGGAGCAGGCTCTGAGCCTGTATGTATTCGATAATATTTCATGATCCTTCATCTCAATTGCCAGCATCTCTGCGGCTTTGCTCAGCTCTACAACTTTTTTAAAATTTCCTAAATCGAAGTATTTGGCCATCAGAATATTACTGCTTTCCAGTATTCCTTTTTTGTATCCTGTATCTTTAGAAATACGGTAGATTTCTTCCGAAAGCTGCAGGGATTTAGCCGGTTGATCTGAAGATAGCTCTTTTGCCGTTTTTATTTCATGATCAATTTGCGAATTATTCATTAACTGGCCATGTATTGTACTGAAAAACACACAAAGGATAATGAGAATAAATTTCTTCATAAAGTTCATATAGGTTAAAAAAGTAAATGCTAATTTATGACTAAATAAATTACATGTTATTAGAATTAATAAGATTTAATTTATGGTCCATAAAAAAGAAAAGTGCAGTATTGCTGTAATTGCTGATGATGTTCCGGAGAGTAGATCCTATTTTTAGAAGCAGATGAATTCCGTTGAAAAATGTAAAAGAATCATGAATGCTGTTCTCAATACTTCACTATTTAACAGTAAAGGAGACTGCAGTACTTTAAACGCAATCTCAAACCGTCTAAAATAGTTTGAATATCAAGGGTATATATTTAACTGATCAACAATTAATCCGTATCACAATAAAAAGTATTGATAGAAAAGATACTCAATGATCCCTCCGGAGAGGGCTGGGAAGAAATATTCCCAGCTCTGTACTAAAGATGTATGTTTTTGAATTTTATTCATTAATTACATTAAATCTATTAATGAATTATAAGCCCAACTTATCAAATGCATAGGCCATGATGTTATGAAGATATTTTTCCTGATCAGTATTAATAATGGTAGTTGAAATACTTGTATTTCTAAATACTCCCTCATCCCAAAAGAAAATGACCCTTCCATTAGTCCCGGTTGTCCAAATACCTGCCTGAATTGCGTTAGCTCCTCCTTCTCTAGCCAGAATTTCAGAGCCTGGCGTCAACTGAGAATTTAGAACTCTACCTGTTGTCTGGGCACCATTAATAGGAGTTCCACCGGCAACCGTCCCAAAAACACCACTGGAACCAGCTGTTCCTGCAACGGAATAAGATATCAATCCTCCTGTGGTTACGTTTCCGTTACCTCCAAATACCTGAAATGCAGGTGTATTCCTGTTATTATCGAGAAGAACGATAACAACTCCACCAAGATCTGCAAAGTCTTTTATTTTTGTGACCAATGAAGGATTCAGATCTACTCCTACCTGTACACCAATACAAAAAACATCGACAACCATTTTCAGCTGAGCGCCGGTAAAATTCCCCAGCTCTTCCGTTTGAAACTGCTGAAAATCAACACCTCCAACCTTATTATATATACCTGCGGGGCCATAGTTTTCCAGACTCTTTAATTGGGAATTAAATGCTGGAAACCCAGTTCCCCCCAACGCATAAAGATTTCCATCCCACAGACCAGCCCAATATCCTATTCTCACTATTCTTTTAACGGGAACAGGTGTAGGATTGGAGTTCCAGTCTGCATATCCAAGTACGCCATTAGCATCTGCCACCACCATTTTGGTTGCTATAAATGTTTGATCTTTATTTTCCGATTTTGTTCCGTCTGGTTTTGTAAAAATCGCATTGGCTGTATTGTGTTTTGGCAGCTCTCTTACTCTCTCAATACCATTTACGTCTAATGTTTCAGTGGGAACACTAGTATTAATTCCTACTTGAGCAGAAGCCATTGAAAATAGGAAAATCGATAATAAACTAAATTTTTTCATAAGTGTTTTTAAGTATGTGTTATTACTAAATTGGTGCAAATTTGCACGAATAATCAGTAAAACGCCAATTATTGTAGTTAGATATTCGGAAAAGAACGCAAAATATATGATTTTATATTTTTTAAAAAAATAACCCGCAATTAATTAACAGTCAGTGAATTGAAATTTATCATATTTGACAAATAGAAAATAAATTCCGAAATAAACTCTATTTAATTTTATATTTTTCAACAATTATATTGAGTTTCTATTTTGCTATAAAGCTTCGCCCTAATTGCTATAAAATGAATAAGATTATTCTCATTATGAGATTAAAATGTATTGACTTAAACGTAAAATTATATACACTGGTGGCAATCCGTCATTGCTTTCTCATGGCCATATATGAATGTTGTCAGCTCAGGAATAGCAAAAAACACTGCCAATCCGTAGAAATATGTACTGGGGAGCGGTTATCTTCTGAGAATATTTTTTCCTGACCTGGGCTATCAGAACTATGATTACAGAGAGGTTATATTTTATGTTTTCTTAAAACTCTATATCACTCTTTCCGCAATTGCGATAGTACAGCTGACATTTTTGTATACTGGAGGTTATAAATCTTTAGAAAATTTTCTGGGTGAAAATATTCCTTTTGAAAAAACTTGATTACTGCAATATCGCTGGTATTTGTTTTTGTTGTGGTGAGCTTTTATTTATTTGTGAGGAAAAAGAGGAGTTAATTTTCAAAAGATTATCACTTGGACATCCCAAAGACTTAAGCACGGACCGATTATATGTAAAACACTGATATTTAATAAACAATACCCGTCGAATCTCAAAAACAATTATTCTCAATATCTATTATTGTTTTGCAAGGCTAATTAATAATTCAATATTTTTTCAAATTTCTCTTTTTTATTTAAAAAAAGTTACTATCTTTGCACTCGCTAAAACGAAGTAAAATTCGCTTAGATGACCATCAATCGGGGCGTAGCGTAGTCCGGTCATCGCGCCTGGTTTGGGACCAGGAGGTCGCAGGTTCGAATCCTGCCGCCCCGACTGTTTTAGTAATTTTTTCAAAATTATTTAATGGGTGCGTAGCTCAGCTGGATAGAGCATCTGCCTTCTAAGCAGACGGTCAAAGGTTCGAATCCTTTCGCGCTCACTTATTAATAATCAAGTCTTTACAGTAATGTAGAGACTTTTTTATTTTCACTCAGGTCTGAGTAAGGGTCAGCTATTTTTAGTAAACAGTAGTAAAACGAATCTCAAATAATCTTAACAAAATTCAAACTCTCCCACTCTTCTAACAAATTCATCAACATTACTTTATAAAAATCTCAAAAACTCTAACAATTGTTCTCCTTTTAATATATAAAAAAGCTGATGCAGTTGTTAAATAGGCTATCACATTCCGGATATCAGCAACAATTTTTATAGTATTATCAGGAAGTATTAAAAAAATAATTCAATAATTATTCCATTAAAAGTGAAATAATTAAACATAAACCGTATACTTTATAAAATTTAAATGAATTTAAATCAATTATTTATTAAAATATTAAATCATACAAAAATGACATTATCTTTTTTTTTCCTTTTAGCATTGGATATATTGAATAAATTTATATATTTGAAGTGTTATCGATAACAAAACACAGTATTAATTTATTTTTTAATAAGTATGAAAAAACTATTATTTATTGCTGCCCTTGGTGTAGCAGGTTTTGCAAGTGCAAAAGGAAATGTGGAAAAAGTAAATTCTAAAGCAAAAGAAGTTACAGTTACCAAAAGTACTAAAAAGGCTAAGAAAAAAGCCCAAATGCAATGCGGAACTTTTCAGGCAAGTTGCACATCTGCTTATACTTGTCAGGACTGGACTGCTAATCAATGGGTAGAATGGGCAGAAAAGATTCAAGATAATTATTGTCAACTATAATTTCAGAGTAATAGCTTAATCATTGCTTCAAACTCAACAGGAAAGAAGTCTGATTATTATATCAATCAAAAAAAATCGTTCAAATAATAAATTTTGTTTGAGCGATTTGTTATTTTTTATAAAAAAACAATAATGAATTTCACAAAAAAACAAATCTTAACAATTTTATTTTTATTCTTTTTCTCTGTTTCGTTTTCACAAACAGCTACCAGTGATTCGTTAAGGGGAGAATTCACTTACTTACTTCAGTATAAACCTAACACTCTAAATCGAGATAACGTTTATAAGGAGATTTTTACAATGCAAATAAGTGATAAGCGTGCATTTTTTATCAGCGAAAATAGGTTAAAATTTGACTCTCTATTCATGGAACAGTATAATAAGAATAGGAGTAATTTCAATATTGATATGAGAGGGATGCCATCATCAAAATTTAAATTTTTAATTATCCAAACAAATGATAATTCAGAATTTTACGAGTCAGTAGGAACTGCCCTTCTATCCTATAACACCCCTGTAATTCGTGATTGGAAGCTAATTGATGAAACAAAAGTAATTAATTCTATTAACTGTAAAAAAGCAGAGGTTCATTATAAAGGAAGAGACTGGACAGCTTGGTACTCAACTGAAATTCCTTTTCCTTATGGACCCTATAAATTCAACGGTCTGCCAGGTTTAATTGTGAAAATAACTGATAAAACGGGGGATTATGATTTTGAATTGGTAAAATCGGTATCAAGTGCTAAATTGAAGGGAAAAATAATAACCATAAATAAAAGACATTATCAAAATGCTAAGTTAGTTACAAAAAAAGAATTAGTCCAAGCAACAGCAAATTACAGAGATAATATTAAATATGAATTAGAAAAAATGGGGACTGTATTTTCAGATGGTCAAAACAGACCAAAAACAATTGAAACAGAAAAAAAAGGATACAATCCTATTGAGATAGAGTGATGAGAAACTAAAATTTTAGCTCTCAAATTCAATCTGCCTTTTGTTTTTTAACAATATAATCTACTTATATTATTACGCTACGTATAGGAACAATAATTCCCTCTGAAATCTCGAGGGAATTATTGTTCTAAAACACTGTATAAGATCTATGCCTGTCTTTCGATTTATAAAGAATTTTGTTCGTAACTGACTTTATAATTTGGAATGGTCTGAATCCCTTTGTCATACCTATTGATACGAACCTGACAGGATTCGAACCTTTTTAAAAATATTAATATCCCTTTTTTATGAGTATAGCCCTGATGCTCTTCTCTATAAATTATTTTTGAGACACTATTCAATAGTTGTAGTACATCTGTAAAACATTCTTCTATCAGCTTCTACCTGGAAAATCTATAAGTTTGGAATTCCATTTTGTCTGTTACCAGGATGACAAAATTAGTTAGTTATACCTGAAATTATAAATATATCTTTTTATACTTAGCAATAGTATTCCTGCTCATATTAAGCTTGTTCGCAAGTTGAGTATTGCTTAGTTTATTTTTTTTCTGATAATCCAAAATTTGCAGAATAGTAGATTCATCATATGACCGATGTTTTTGGTTAAAGATTAAGTTCTCTTTTCCAAGATCCGAAAAAATTATATTATTTAATTGAATAATATCCAAGGCAGAAAGATATTGAGTTGCAAGTAGGTGTTGACAGTACCGTTCTTTTTCAGGATATTTTAGTTTAATAATATCTGAATAAATCCTATGATAATCGGGTCGCGAAGTTACTTTTTGTATTTGCTGATCCATTTATATAAAGTCGTTTTGGGAATTTTATATTCTTCGATAATCTGCTGTTTTGTTTTTTGTTCTGTCTTTACAAGTTCCAGAATAAAATCGATCAGCTCTTTGGTATAGATATTTTTACGAAAATTAGGCAGGGATGACAAGCTGGTTTGGCCTTCTGCAGCGATTGGAGCGTACAAAATCAGATGCTGTGAATAGATCCTGAAAAAATCATACTGCAATAGTTTGCTAAGCTTCAGTAAAACACCAGATTCAACATGCTCCTGCTGGAGGATCTGAGCCACTTCGTTGGGAGTATAATTAAGAATTTTACAGATGCGGGACATCTCTATCCCGCTTTCTGTAATTCTATGGTTAATAAGTGTTCCTATGTGAATGTTTTTAAAATTGTCCAAAATAATGTTGATGGATTAGTTAATATGCTGGTAACATTAATATATAATCTCCCAATTGTAACCAATTGAATTTATCGGGAGTATAGACCTATGCAATCATTAATAAGCAATTCTACTTCTTTGAGATGAGCAAACAGGTAGAGGGATTACCTGCGTGCTCAACTTTAATCATTATGTGCTAATAGAATCATTAAATGGTTTGATCAGTATTTTTTTAAAAGCCGTAGATTATTTAGTCTCGAATTACCTTAATATTGATAGAGATCACAGGATATAACAACTTAAAAAATCTCTAATACTAAAAGGTTATAAATATCAAGCTCTACATGCCCGCTTAGCTTATACATTTTTGTCGGGTCATTAGATGCACTTATAAACATCATAGCATCCCAGTTATTGGTATATGTATAAATATTTTTCCAGCTATTCCAATCGGTTGTAGTCCATGAAGTATTAACAGTATTGGCTGCAGAACTGTTGAAGGTCCATAGCTTTACGGAGCCTTTTACGGTAACATTGGCGGTTGGAGCACTTCGAAGCCGTGCCTGCACTGAATAAGTCGTTGCTGTCGCTTTTACCATTCTCCACTCATAATACTCTGTTATCAGGACTTTTTCAGTATTGGTAGTTAAACCTGTATAGATTAAATTGTTGACTTTTAAATCTGCTGAATCAGTGAAATAATCAAATTTACTCCACTGAGGAGCTGTTTTATCACCCATATTTACATATAATCCGACCCCATTTACCGCAGTCGAGGGATGATATACAAGCAATCCGTTGGCGGGCGCCGGTACGGTAACAGCATCAGTAGAAGAAAGCAGGGAAACTCTCGGTAACAGTACGCCTTTGCTTGTGCTTTCTAAATGTAACGCGGCAGACGGATCTGGATTTACAGTACCGATACCAATTTGACTCATCGCTATAGTATAGGATAGTATTGTAATTGTTGTTAGTATACTTTTCATCTTTAACATTATTTTTTAGAATTGTTCTACCATTAAGTAATTGTTAGCATTGGTAACAGTGTAAGCATTCACTCTAAATAATTTATCAGTCCCGACAACACCGAAATAATAGAAAGTCTCAAGACTAGATTGATAAGTATAAACAGTTTGCCATACATTCCAGTTAGCTGGAGTCCACGTAAAAGAAGGAATTGGTGACGTCACCTGATCAGCGTCTTTCCAGTTTAAGCTGAATGTACTAGTGGTAGTAACGTTGGCAGCCGGTGCAGCCTTTAATCTCATTTGTAATGAATAATTGGCAGCATTAGAGACCATCCTCCACTGGAATGTATCCGTGTTTAAGATCCGTGCTGCGTTGGTAGTAGCCCCACTATATACAAGAGTTGATACAATTCTTGATAACTCTGCAGCCTGTAATAGTTTCATTTTTTGCCAGGATGGCAACGTTTCGGTTCCTTCATTAACATACATTCCTTCTCCTATAAAACCATTGGTATTAAATACGGTTAATCCTTTAACGGGAGAAACTATTGTAGTGGCATCTGTTGCCGATGTCAGATTTACTTTTGGTAAAAGAGTCCCTTGTTTACCGGACTTCCCAACGATATCAAGAATTGCAGAACTGTGTGGTACAGAAGTATTGATACCTACTTGCCCGAATCCTAAACTGCTTAGGGAGATTGATGATAAAAATAATAACTTTTTCATAATACATGTTTTTTTTAATAAATCTCTACAATCAATGAATTGAAGCTATTTTGATTAACAAAATTGCTGATCTTATAGAATTGGTTAGAATTGGAAACTCTTAAATAAAAGAAATGGCTTGCTTGATTTGCCATAAAATCCATCTCTTTCCAGGTATTCCAGTCGGTTGAGTTCCAAGTCTGTGAAACAAGCTTAAGCCCCGTAATAGCATTGACCCATCCAACTCTATTACCGGATATTGTAATGGGCGTAGTTGGCGCTTGAATTAATCTTGCATACAAACGGGTTAAACCTCCTTCAACAGTGAACTTGAATTCAAACCCGCCTTTTTTTAATATTTTTGAAGCATTAGTAGTAGTCCCAAAATAGACCAATTTGCCAATCTCCACTCCGTTTTCCGGGGTTAAGGACTGCCAAACCGGTGCAGCAGGTGTTCCTGTATTTAATGAGATTCCTTCTCTTAGATTGACAGCATTTGGATTAGAATTATATACGATAAGCCCGGTTGCCGGACTTGTTATCGTTAATGCGTCAGTACGGGAAGTAAGATTAACCCGGGGTGGTAAAAAACCTGCCGGCTTACCTGGTTGACTTTGTATGTCCAATGCGGCTGAGGGGTCAGGAGTAATAGTATTTATTCCTACCTGAGCGTGGGTATACATTACGCTATTAAATAGCAGTACGAAAAAAAATTTTGTTTTCATTTTGTTGAAAATTATCCGATAAGTGTTTGTTGAATAAAGTCATGATATTTTGTAATTATCAATACCTGCTTTTGATTTTTTGCAGGTATGGCAGTACAAAAAAGTATAAAGCCCAAATGATATTAGCTATCTTGTTCTTTACTTTTAACCACCGCAAGGTATGTCTAAAATCAAGGAATGTAAAGCATTTAACTTATCATATTCAGGAATATGAGAGTACTTAAAAATGTATAATAACCAATGTAAAATACTGAAAATAACAACGTTAAAAATCTAAAAACAGGCTAGTCTCATTTTATGAATATCCTAGAAAACTCAACATAAATTAGTAAGATCCAGTCCGACATTTTATGCAGCTTCAGACTTTAATCAAGCTTATTATTGGAACTGTTAACAAATAAAAAAAAGATTTTTATGCTAATCTCGCTCTCTTAATTAAATTTATCCTTTAGTTAATATCTCTTTAGAGCTCACTTTAAAAAAAAACAATATTTTTGCAAAAAAAATACGCCAGAGGTTTATTGTAGGGAAAGGAACGGTTGTTATTGATGTACCTTAAAATTTGTGAATAATATAGTAATACAAACTTATCGGAAAACACGATAATTCTAATATTCAGACTATTTAATCGCATATGGCATCAATAAGCAAATAAACTATTACAATAGCTATCTGATTATTAATGCTGCAATCAGTATCGTACATGAAAAAAATCTATTTTGTTTTCTGTTTTTTAACCGCTTTTTTTGTAATGGCCCAAAACTTAACCGCTTATAATACATTATATAAAAAAACATACTTACAAACAGCACAAAAGGATTTTCAAAAAGCACTTTTTATTGCTGACTCTTTATATAAAACATCTGAAACACCCTATTTCCAGGCAAAAAGCCTGATGCTTTCTGCGTCTTTATACCGTCAGACTGGTGATGTGAAAAAATCGGTTTCATATGCTGAAAAATCGGCAGCAATAATTGAAAACACGGATAATTCAGATTGGAAAACCAGAATATACATGTTTCTAGCTACTCAATATCGTATTATACAATTATACGGTCCGTCTAAAAAATATTCTGAAAAAGCTCTTGAAATTAGTAAAACAATTAAAGATACATTAGCCATCAATAACATCCGGGGATTTATGTATCAGGAATTAGCCTATTATAGTATTGATCTAAAAAAATATAAAAAGTCTATTCAGTATATCCGGCAGTCCCAATCGTACTTTAAGCATATAAAGCAGGATAAAGATTTTCTGACCTCTACCAATGAACAGCTGCTGGGATTAAGCTACTATCATCTGAAGGATCTAGACAAAGCTTTAGCTCATTTTGAAAATGCGTTGAAGCTCACCAAGAATTTCCCCGAAAATCAACTCATAGGATATATTTACAATGGCTTTGCCAAGGTATATCTGGAAAAAGAAGACCTTCCTACTGCAAAAAAGTATATTGACTTAGCACAAAAAATATCGGATAAATCTGAACATATTCAATTAAAAAATGAAGTTTACGATACCACTAAACTGTACTATTTAAAAATAAAAAATCTTGAAAAGCTAGAAGATGTAGAAAAAGATAAGGTGATTGTTGAAGAAAAAATTGCTTCAAAAACCAATCAATTCATCAATGAATCTTACAATAACCTCGAAAAAAAAGTAATAAAGGCTGAAGAGAGGAATGTTGGAAAAAGTTATATCATTGCAGGCGTGGGAATTCTTCTTCTCCTTTCTGTTATATTTCTTATCAAGTTTTGGATCCAGAAAAGAAAGAATTACGAAAGATTCAGACAAATTATTAGAAAATCGAAACAAAGTCCCATTATACAAATTGAGGACGTTTCTGAACAGAATGAAATTAACGAAGTAATTCCTGAAACAGATGCAAATGAAGATTCTGCCGGTATTTCTTCATGTCACCGGAAACAGAAAAAAAGCTCCTTGCAAAACTGAATAAATTTGAAAAATCTACACTTTTTACAAAAAAAAATATATCACTGCCTTACCTTTCCGCTCATTTACAAACGAACACAAAATATCTTTCCTATATTATTAATACCCATAAAAAGAAGGATTTCAATAATTACATCAATGAATTACGGATCAGATATATCATTGAAAAGCTTAAATATGAACCCCAATATAGAAAATATAAAGTAGCGACCTTAGCTGATGAAACAGGGTTTTCCTCACCCAATAAATTTACAACAGTATTTAAAAAAGTAACCTCTTTGTCACCGTCATTATTTATAAGTTATTTAAAGACAGAGTCTGAAACAGAACTTGAAAAAATAGATAATTGATTCTTTAAATGATAAAGTAACCGCAAAATAGACAACCGTACTATAAAGGATCAATTAAGCTTTGCTATAACACATTTTCTTCATCTACAGTGTTCCTTTTTGAATTTTGGGTGCTTGTCTTTAAATAGCCGCGCTGCATTTAGCCACAAATCGCTCAAATTTCCGATCTGTATTTCGCATGACCGGTCCGTGACCGAAGCAGATAATGGCAGGGTTCAGTTTTGCTAACTTCTGGAGTGATTTGATGTTGAGCTGCTGATCCGAGGTGAATATGTTTGGCGGAAGCCGCAGACCGGCCGCTGTCGTGAGCAGGTTCATATTGGTCGCCACATCTCCGATTATCAGTACACCATCCTGCTCACGGAATAAAGAAATATGACCTGCCGAATGTCCGGGCGTCTCTATTACCCGAAAGTTTCCGATTCTATCGTTTTCAACAACTGTCTGTTCGACTTTATGCCCCTGACCTGCCCAGTATTTTTGTTGAAGCTTTGCTACCCAATGTTGCGGAGCTGGATAGTCGTTGGTTACCATACCCGTTTCGGTCCTAAAAACTTCGTCGGGATGACAGATTAAGGGTATCGCGAACTCAGCGCATATCTGATCGCTGCAGCCCTGGTGGTCTGCATGTGCATGCGTCAGTATATGTTGATAAACGGGGATTTTCTGGAGAGCTTTCTTTACAGTGGTATACGAACTCCGTATTCCGGAGTCTACCAATACACCTTCAACCATATAGCAGTTGATACTGTTTCGCGGCATCAGGGAAATCTGGAACACTTCGGGAGCAATTTGATGTAACATCTTTTTTTGTGCAAATCTACATCACTGATCAGGACGGCATAAGGACATTTGTCCTATAATCCATCGGGTCTGTGTATCTGTCCCTTGGCCCGTGTAAGCGATCGCTGTGTGACGCCCAGGTACGATGCCAGATCCTGTGTCGCTGTGCGCTGGACGAGCATCGGTTCACCAGACAGGACATGACGGTATTTATCTACAGCTGACCTATTATTGTAATTCAGCAGATAACGTTCCTTTTGGTTATACTCCTGCTCCATCACCGATTGTATAACTCCGTTCCAGGCGGTCACCTGACCAAGCAGATGCTGATAATCCGTGTAATTTATCCTGTAGATTACGCTGTCTTCTATAGTTCTGATACTCCTTCTGGATTTTTCCTGCGCCACAAACTCCGGAAACGAGGTCACAAATTCATTTTCAAACTTGAAACAGGTTACATTTTCCTTTCCTTCTTTGTCGACAGCATATGCTTTTACAGCACCGCTAGCGATAAATCCGATATAGCGGCAGGATTCATCCTCACGAATAAAAAAATCACCTTTTTTTAAACGGATCGGTTTGAAGAACTGTGCAGAAAAATTGATTTCTTCTGTCGATAGTCCTCCTGTTGAGGATAGATAATTTTCAAATACGTCAGTCATTCCGCAGTCTTTTCTTCCTTTTATTTTCTTTTATTTTCTTTTAAACATGTATGGATACTTACCAAATCCAACATTCAAAATTAACAATTATTGTCCATTCAAAAGAAGACCGCAGATGCAGTCTTTTTTAATTCACTTTATTTACCGTTGCCATTCTTTGTTAATTTCTTCCTGTGTCTTAGCAGGGACGAAGTACGCATCCCGGTGTTGAATGATATCGTAAGCAATCGCTTTATCAATCATCAGCCTGATATCAGGAATAGACGATTCAGGTACATTATTTCTTTCCTGTCCATTGGTATAAACCTTTACTGCTTTTCCGTTTATCATATTTACTTTCATCAGTAAAGAGGGAGCCATATACCCTGATATACTCTGACCTGTATAAATTTGATCAACGATTTTGCCGTTACTGAACTCTATTTTGAGCTCGATATAGTTTCTTGCCTTGGTAGATTTTACGCCGTACCGGGCATATCCTTCAATTGATCTCAGTGATTTCAGATAATTGATCGTATTCTGACGGCTTTCTTTACTATAGCCTCTGTGATCAATGCTTTGCGTATGTTCTTCAATTTGTCTGTCAATTTCAGTATTGAACATAGGGATCACCTTATCATTTGGTTGATCCACAACATCAAATTCCGAACGAAAAGTAAAAATGACATCATAAAAGAGAATAATCAGGATGCTCATTATCACTAATCCGATGATCAAAGGGCTAAATTTTCTTTTCATAGTTATATTTATATGACGGCTAACATTTTATAATTTATCAGCAGAAATTTTAAATGCAAAATGATAAATGTTTTATGTTAAAAATTATCATTTATTTTCGGAAATTGATAACTAACACCGTGGTTATTTACCATATTATTGCGTCATCATGATAATGTCGCTTTACAAAAAAAATATATTTCTGAGTACCACAACAAGCATTATGAGTTACATTTTTCACCTCATATTGTATGTCTTCATTTCAATGGCAGTTGAGAAGAAAAAAAAATTAAATGTCTCTTCTGAATTTTATAATTATACAAATGTAAAAGACCAAATTAAATCACGTGCATATCCCCAACTTCAGAAATTTTTAAAGGTCATTAATTTTAACCCTGATTTTTCAGTTTTAGGCAATAACTCAAATACAAAAGGAAATAATGCCGGTTGCCTGTGCAGCCAAAAGATGAAAGGCTTAAATTTAATGGCAAAGGACTGCAGCGTATGCCTCAAGTCCATGAAGAATCCGCCACAGATTAAAATTTTAATTTTATGCTTAGCTGTTTCAATAGCAGTAATTATCGGGTTACTCCTATTTATCAAAATAAAACCAAATACAAATAACAATTCAGCCGTTTATCCACCTGAAAAAATTACCAATTTAAGCACTGCGGGAATAACTGATCCCAAATTACCAAATTCAATGAACAGCAGTACTGAACTGTTAATTCTGGCCAAGTTAAATAATTTTGAAGATCATAATATGTTTACAAAAAGAGGGATTACGCTTGGCAATCTTGCTGCAGAATTCGGGACGAATGTAAAATATTTATCTGCGATTATTAAAAAATATAAATCGGATAGCTTTAAGTCCTACATTAATAATCTTAGGATCAATTATATCATCACCAAGATGGAAAGTGATATGGCATACAGAAGATATAAAATAAGCTATCTTGCAGAAATCACAGGTTTTGCTACGGCTTCTTCGTTCACCAAAACGTTTAAAGAAATTACGGGGCTTCCTCCATCGTTATATTTTGAGAATAAGAATGATATATCGTTTTGCTCTATGAAAAAATAATTGTGGCTCCCGTTTAAGTTACTGTAAAATCTTTCTTCCACTTAGCAATGGTATTCCTGCTCAATTTAAAAATCGCAGCAGTTTGTATATTACTTAAATGGTTTTCAATTTGATAATTTAAAATCTTTAAAATACTACTCTTATTATATGCTTTGTGTTTTTGATTTAAAGTAAATGCAGCCTTATCAATACTTCCGAAAATCTTTTGATTCAGTTCAATGACATCAAATTGAGACAGCTCATTTTTATTTATTATTGGCATACAAATATCTTTCCTGTCCGGAAATTTTTCTTCAATTATATCTAAAAAGATCAGCTTATAGTTCGGTGTAATATTCTTCTTCATCTATCTTATATTTTTGATTTTAAACTTCCATGCTTTCATATTTGGATATCCACTTATACAGGGTTGTCTTTGGAATTCCGTATCTATTTATTACCTGTATTTTTGTCATTTCTCCGGAAAAAATCTTTTCCATAATAAATGCTATTATTTCAACTGTATACAAATTTTTACGAAATTTCGGCCTTGCCGGCTCTTTCTTCTTTTGATCTTTATTGCAGGGATAAACCTTTGTTTGAGGGGAGTATAATATTAAGTGTTGCGTGTAAACCCTGAAAAAATCATATTTCAGAAGCTTGCACCAACTCAGAAGAACCTCTGCATCCAAAGTTTCTGTTTCATACATTTTTTTGATTTCCTCCATATCGCATTTCAAAAACGTGCAGATATAGCTTATTTCAAGTCCTGATTCCTCGACTTTTAAACCAATCAACTTCCCGATATGTATTTTTTTATAATTCATGTTCTGTTACAAATAATCAAGCAAGTCCCTGAGATTTAATAGGGTTGGATTAGTCAGAAACCTTGTACACGGCTACCGACACTTTACTGTCTGTGAGTAATGACAAATTAACGCCTCCGGTTTCAATAGCAAATGTGATGGTTTCGCCTGCATTCAGTGGAATAATAGCTCCAACAGTAGTGGAGGTAACAGGCACCGAAGCAAGAGTGACACTGAGAATGGATACACGGACAGCATCAATAATTTTCTGCTCAAATACTGTACTGCCATTTTTCAGGATCCCTAATCTTTTGCCACCTAACACACTTAAATCAACGCCTCCTGCCAGCTGAACCTCATATTTAACATCATACAATCCTGTTTTTGGGGCTGTATACACTCCATTGTTGAGCAGCGTTGGAACCCCGGTTTTAGTGTCTGTTGATGTAAGACTTATTTTGTTCCAGCTTGTCCCGGAAATACCCAGGTCTATTAGCGACCAGGCACCATTTTTAGTTGCAAAAAGTGTTGTTCCTGTTCCACCAGAATCTCTGTTCCCGTTAAAGTTTGTCCAGACATTGTTTGGGGCATCATAATAGTAATAACCTGATGTTGTCACATGTACTGTTTTGGGTGTTGAAGTCCCAACGGGTGCCGTAACATATACAATTGCACCATTTTGAACATTTCCGTAAACAGAATCTTTAGCTTTTAACTGATCGCCTGTAACACGTGGAGGCAGCAGTCCGTCAATGGAAGTTGTTATTGCTGGATTCCCTACAATATCCATCGTTGCAGAAGGATTTGCAGTATTTACCCCAACCTGTGCATACAATGCTGATGTTATGCCTATAGTGAGTAATAAAAGTAATCTTTTTTTCATGATATTATTGGATTGGTTTTTAGTTAAAAGCTATCAGTTATTTAGTCTCAAAACATGCCCATATGTTTTGGCTTTAGCAATGTAAAAGTCAATACAAATTTGCAGGCGTACAAACAAATAATTATCCATTTTCGGAAATTTAATTTATAAAATTTCCGAAAACCACTATATATTTTAAAAGCAATAAGAAAATGATTATCAGTCAGATAAAAGGAGTAAAAAGGTTACTTTCTGTATTAGTTAACTATATGTCTAAGATTTCAATTTAACGTTGAATGAAGCGAACAAGCTTTACAGTCTGGCTCTATTCCAATTCAGAATATCATTATCCAAACTATTAATTTTGATCATTTTTATTCGCTTATATATCAATAGTTTTGGTTAAAAAAGATTTTAATTTGTATCCATTAAAGATTTATATAATTCAGTTTAAGTGTTGACTGACTGATATAGCTTTTTTTCGAAAATATATTTTTTTTTCATCATTTGTGTTGTTGCCACACCTAATATAGAGGGTGTGGCTTTTTACTTTATGTAATCTGGATTCGTTTTAAGAAAATTAGGCCCTGGAATCTGGCCATGGTAAGAACTACCAATTAAAGGGTATAAGGGAATTATTTTTTTGATGAAAGGGATCTGAATTGGGAGGGAGTTAGACCTGTCTTGGATTTAAAAAACTTAATAAAATTGGTAACCTCTTTAAAACCCAGCTTGTATGCAATTTCACTTATACTTTTATCGTGATAACAGAGGTTTCTTTTAATTTCCAGAATCATTCTATTCGTCAACCATTGTTTTGGTGTCTGTTTTTCTTCTTCCAGAAAAGCAATCTGAAGCGTTCGCAAACTCACATTTAAATTTTCAACATAAAATTCTAAGGTATGTCTTTGATGAATGTTTCTATTAACCATAGACTTGAATTTTGACAGTAAAAGTTTGTTTTTAGAAACATCCAGCTTTCTGTCCTTGCAGCCAGATAAGTTATCTGCAATTAAAAGGATGTTGAATAGGTAATTATTTAAAATGGCAGACTGAGCCTCATGACAGGGTCTTTTAAGTTCATCATCAATAAAGCCGAACAGGGCGGAAATCTCATCAAACCTTTCCCCTACTTCAAAATAAGGTAAGTTTAATGGATCATTAAATAGATCTGTTTGTCCAAAAAACTGGGTCTGAAATAAATTATTTGTACAAAAAAAGTCTTCAGTAAAAATTAGTACCTTACCCTTGTAATTGACAGGCTCATGGAATTGGGTAACTTGATTTTGAGTAACAAAAAGCATACACTTGCGCTCTACATCAATGGTGTTAAAATCTATAGTATGCTTCCCCCCGCCTTCATCGAAAAGATAGATAACATTAAATTCTGTTCTATGTGGCTGGAATAGCTCCGCAGGCCGTAGTAATAACAACTCTGATATGTTTTTGGTATTGATATAAGAAATACCATTATCAGCATTAAGAAATGGCTCAATTAGGAATGCTTCCATTGTTGTATTATATAAATGAAACGGTTAAAGCAGTAATTATATTTACAATTTTTTATATTTCTTTTCTGAATTCAGTAATACAAGAGCTAATGCACTATGAGAGAGTCCTGTCATAAAGTAATAAAAGATCCTACTGAAATTTCCTCCACAACTGCAATGTTCATTCCAAAAAAAACTGCACCTATACTGATGCAGTTTATACACAAATGATAAAAAAATATCTAGGATCTCTTACGTCCTTAATCATCTTTGAATCTATACCATTCATTTTGATTAGTGCCACAAAAATAATTCCTCCAGATGAAATTATTTCGATGAAAAAACGTATAAAAAAGGTAAATATGCGAAGTAATAAATAAAATATAAAAGCCGGTCTCCTATTACCTGTCTGCAGAATATAAAAAAGCCACCGCAATTTTATACGGCAGCTTGTTTTTATCATCAGTTTTGAATTCTATTTAAGCTTATAAGAATTTCCGTTCCAGAGATATGTTTTGGAAGAACGTTTTTTCTTTTCTCTGTCCTTCTCATCTTTTTCCATTTCCTCTATTCTAAAAATAAAGGTATTAGGAATTCCGTCTTTATCATTTGGAAATACAAATTCCTCGGAATGATAGTATACATCGGCATCCCCTACATTGGTTAGCTGTGGCAGAGCGACCAGTTTTTTATCTTTTAAAAGAACATACTGGCTATAGCTTGCAATTCCGCAGGCTTCGCCGGAAACCATAGCTTTAAGGGTGAGTTCCACATTCTGCAGCTTATGTCCGCTTTCAACGGTAAATTCAGCATAGCTTAGCTCCTCCCCGCTTCCGGTGTCAAAATATACTTCATCAATCAAAGTATTTCCTTCCATTGCTTTTATTCCGGCAATGTTTTGCTTTACAGTTTCATTATATTCTTTATTTTTCCGGTCTACTGTTTTCGATAATCCAAAAAGGAAGTCGTAACCGTTTTTGTTGCGGTAGCCAACACATAAATTTCCACCCCAGATATACCCTTCGGAAACCAAATCTCCCTTCTGATAGGACACTTTATACCAGTTGGCCCCTCTTTCGCCCAGCCTGAGCACTTTTTCTTCCCTCTTAAGAATCATCACCTGCTGATTGGTCTGCAATGAATCTGTTACTTCAGCTGTTACATCCGGTTCTTTTCTTACTCTGGTCCAGTCTGTGAAAATTTTCTGGGGTTTATTCTCTTCAAAGAAAAAAACGCCGTCAGGATAAGCCATATCGTTATCCTGCGCCGAAAGAAGCTGTAACATCACCAAAAACAAAAGGCTCAGTAAAGATCTCATATTCCTGTTTTGTTTCATTATTTTTCCAGCAACAGACTTACCCATTCTTCACGCTGCAGCTTCTTTTTAAGTTCCAGTCCGCTCTCCTGACAAACTTCAAGGATATCATCAACATCAAAGAAGCACAATCCTGACAACAGCAGCTGTCCACCCTTATTCATGACAGAAATATAGGTTGGGATATCAGAGATCAGAATATTCCTGTTGATATTGGCCAGAATGATATCAAAACTCTCATTTCCCAAATTGTCTGCGGTTCCCAATTCAATATCCAGTTCAACGCCGTTTCTGGCAGCGTTTTCTTTTGAATTTTCCACAGACCATTCATCAATATCAATTGCTTTTACATCTCCCGCACCCTGCTGTTTTGCATAAATGGCCAGCACGGAAGTTCCACAGCCCATATCAAGCACTTTTTTACTGTTGAAATCAATATCCATCATCTGCTGAATCATCAGGTGAGTCGTGGGATGATGTCCTGTTCCGAAAGACATTTTGGGCTGAATGATAATTTCATGCATTCCCGGAACAGATTCATGGAATTCTGCTCTGATCAGCACTTTATCATCAATATTGATTGGCGAAAAATTCTTTTCCCATTCTTCATTCCAGTTGATATTGGGCATTTCTTCGAAGGAATACGTGATCTGTACATTTTCATTTTCAAAAAGCGGAAGTGCCTTAAGATCTTCTTCTTTAAACTGTTCCTTCTGTATATATCCTAAAATTCCGTCAATTTCTTCTGTAAAGCTGTCAAAACCTATTTCGATAAGCTCTGCCATTAATATCTCGTTCCATGGCTGCAGTGGAGAAACCTTGAAATTGAATTCTAAATAATTTTGCATGTGAGTGAATAATTTAGTGCAAAAATAAGGATGTTATTATTGTTAAAAAAATTGAAGGGTCATGAGTATTGTTATATTTTGAGAATAATGCCTTTGTCTTAATAGCAAAGGCTGGTACCGTTTTTTATGTTTTGGCTAAAGCCGGATAGGTTTGTGTAATAGAAAAAGCGGGCTAAAGCCCGCTCCTATTGAATATTTTATAAATTTTAGTTCCCGCAACATCATGTAAACCTGAATCCCGGAACTCATAACCAATCTAAGGATTTGTAGAAAAAATAGAACCGTTGGCAATCAATGCTCTTCTGTTCATTTTCAAAATATCTCTTACCCATTCTGCAAAGTCTTCCGGCTGAAGTACTTTATCCGGATTCCCGTCTGTAAGGCCTCCCTGAATACTCATATCGGAAGCAATAGTACTTGGTGTCAAAGTGATCACACGGATGTTCTGCTTTCTCCATTCTGCCATCATGGACTGCGACAGAGATACTACCGCAGCTTTGGATGCTGCATACGCTGACATATTCGGGCCGCCTTTTAAACCTGCTGTAGAAGCAACATTAACGATATCTCCTTCACCGTTAGCCTTTAAGAAAGGATAAACTGCTTTAGCCGCATAATATACTCCGAATAAGTTGGTCCTGATTACCTGTTCCCAGGTTTCGGAAGGCATATCTTCAATACTTCCAAAATCTCCGATTCCGGCATTATTAATCAGAATATCTACGCTTCCCAGCTGTTTCGCAAGGGATTCTATACCTGTTTTCACTTCGGATTCATTATCAATACTGAAAACAGCATAGGCCGAGTTTACTCCAAGCGCTTTAATTTCTTCAACCGTACTTTTAAGGTTATCTGCATTTCTACCGGTAACAGCAACATTCACTCCTTCATTGGCTAAAGCTAAGGCAACCGCTTTTCCCAAACCTCTTCCACCACCTGTTACGATGGCATTTTTTCCGTTTATATTCATAATATTATTGTTTCGTAAGACAAATTTACGAAAGAACATTTTTAAAAGGCCGGCAGAATATGGATTTAACTGAATTTTAATAGCGGAATTAAGCTTGCAGATTTTTTCTTTAAACCACAAAAGTCATAAAAGCTTTTTATGCTTAAGTTATTTTGAAGTAAAATAATTGCAATGAAAAGTTCACATAAGTCTTTAAACAAAATGAAAATTAAAATCTGCGTAATCCCTGTAATCTGCGAGAGATAAAAATATCAACCACAAAAGTCATAAAAGTTTTTGACGCTTAAGTTATTGAAGTAAAATAATTGCAATGAAAAGTTCACATAAGTCTTTAAACAAAATGAATTTTAAATTTGCGTACTCCCTGTAATCTGCGAGAGATAAAAAATCAACCACAAAAGTCACAAAAGATTTTGACACTTAAGTTATTTTGAAGTGAAATGCTTTGTAAGAAGAAGTTCACTTAAGTTTTTTTAAAATCAAAGATTTTAGAATGTCTATGATCAGAATCTGCTTAGGGAAATAAAAACAAAACCGGCTTAATAATAAACCGGTTTCTGTTTGAAAGTATAGTAAAAAATGAAAAACTAGGGAATAAGAACTGGGTTCTGTACCTCAAACTCTTCGGAAGCGGTAAACTGATTTCCGTACATATCTGCAGCTCTCACTTCAAGTTTATGTTTTCCTAACGCAAGCTTCTTAGGAAAACCTGCCGTCCAGATATGTTTTGACATTTCAGGGTTGGAAGGCCTTCTTCCCGGGAATAAATTCTGTGTAGAATCCCATTTGAATACAGAAAGGGCAAAATTAGGATCTACTGCTTCATCATAAGACATCTCTTCCCAGACTCCGTTGTCTATTCTGTATTCCACTTTATCCTTTTTGCTGCCCATAAAGAAGTTGGCAAGGATCTTTGCAGAAGTTTTCGACGGATAAGGAATCACTTTCGGAACATACAGCTTGATCTGATAGTCTTCCGGTTTTCCTGCCGTTCTGTATTTAACTTTATACTGGTTATTATTAAAGCTGATGAAAGAATATCCTTTCGCCGTGCCGTCCCTCATGGTTGAGGTAGGAAGTCCGGCATCGTCAGGGGTTCCGGAATACCAGTCTCCACAAGTAGTTCCTACATTGTATTCATGAAGATCTTTTGCTCCGTTCCAGCCTGCTTTTTTCGTGTAAAAGATCTGTTGCTGGATATGAGTATGGGCGGATAAAAGCAGAACGTTTTCAAAAGGGTTCAGAAAGTCAAATAATTTCTGACGGTCTGCATTTCTGAAGTTATCTTCGTTATTGTGTTCTAAAGGAATGTGGAAGGAAATGACGATCAACTTGTTTTTATCAACCAGTTTAAGATCATTTTCAATAAATTTCAGCTGGTCTTCGCGGAATCCTCCCCAGTAGCCTTTTCCGTCTCTCGGATCGGGATACAGAATATCATCTAAAATAATAAAGTGTACATTTCCGTAATTGAAAGAATAATTGGCCGGACCGAAATTATCTTCAAAAGTTTCATCTGAAAACTGATCTTCTTTGGCATCATAATTCATATCATGATTTCCCATCACGTTATACCATGGAAGTCCGATTTCTTTCATCACATCTGCATAAGGTTTCTGAAGGCTCAGATTATCACCTACCAGATCGCCTAAGCTGATTCCCAATACTGCATTTTTCTTGGTACTTTTCACTTCATTTACGATTCCTCTTTTAAAATAATCAAGCTCTTTTTCTGTATAAGGCTGAGGATCCCCGAAAACAAGAATATCAAAATTTTTGTTTTCTTCTTTTTTATAAAGTGGGAAATTCAACTCTTTTGGAAGATTTCCGGTTGGTGCCGTTCCTTTGTATTTAAAATCAGCCGGTGAGCCTTTTGGCTTGTGATGGTGATAAAACTGAGGCAGATTATTGCTGTTCAGGGCAGTCTGATATCCTGAAGGTTTGATCACAAAGATGGTCTGGTTCTCCTGAACCGGCAAGCTGTACCTACCGCTTTTATCGGTAAGAACAACCTGAACCCCATTGGAAACCGCAACTCCTTCAACTCCTTTTTCACGGTTTTCTTTCTTCTGGTTCCTGCTGCTGTCTTCAAATACGTATCCTGAAACAGAATCCTGGGAGAACGCCATTGCTGAAATCAATACGCAAGGCATTAAAAATTTTATATTGATACTCATTTCTTTATTCTTTATTCTTTATTCTTTATTCTTTATTCTTTATTCTTTATTCTTTATTCTTTATTCTTTATTCTTCTAATTAATTTTACTTGTTCCACCACATTTTCACATTAATATCATCTCCACCCATCTGCTGCACTGCAGTCTGATAATTGGCTGTATTCAGAACTTTTGGATTAGGCGGATACATTAATCTAAGCGGCAAGGCACCGCCATTCAGAAGGCCGCCATTGTTTGGAAGTACAGGAAATCCGGTTCTTCTTTTTTCAAACCATTGCTGCTGATCTACAAAGAAAAGCGCTATGTATTTCTGGAGCATAATTCTTTCCATTTCAGGTTTATAGGCAACATTAGGATTACTGAAATAGTTGGCAGGCACTACTGCTCCCCACTGTTCTATCGTTGCTTTTACCCCATTCTCATAATACGTCTGCGCGCTTCCCTGGATAATTCCTTTAAAGGCAAGCTCCGACAATATGAACTGCAGCTCAGCATAAGGATACATAAGGATTTTCAGAGGAGCTTTGGCAAGGTTCTGATTTAGATTTGAAGGCTGATAATCGAATGTCGTTCCAAAGGCATACCCGGAAGGTGCCCCTTTATATCCTATATTGACATTGTTCAGATCTTTGGCCTGGGAGAAAAACATGGCTAAACGCGGATCATTATTTGCTTTCAGTGTTGTGACAAAAAATTCGGATGCAGCCCTTCCCGTAGTAAAATCCTGAGGTCTGGCAATAGGCGGCATCAGAGGAGAAACTCCCGTGATGTCCAATTTGGCTCCATCGGCATTGCTTTGAAAAATTGGATATACCGTAGGATTACTGATGATCTCCTGAATTCTTGCATGAACATTCACCTCACCATTCTTGCTTAAAATTCTTGTCAGCAATCTCAAGGAAAGAGAATTGCAGAACTTCTTCCAGTTTGTGATTCCGTTCGCATCGGATTCGGCTTTATAAAACAGGTCATTTCCTGCAAGCACTTTGTTAGTGATAAAAAGAGAATTGGCCGTTTTCAGATCATCCAGCAATTTCACATAAATATCTTTCTGTCTGTCAAATTTAGGCTGTAAAATTCCTTCATCAAGTTTTGAAGCTTCAGAAAAAGGAATATCCCCATAGGTATCGGTCAGATTGGAATAGATCCATGCATTCAGTACCAACGCAATGGCTTCATAGTTTTTATCTCCTTCTTCAACAGCGGCTCTTTTCAGATCGTCCACCTGCTTCAGCCACCGGTAGGAATTATTCCAGAATCCGGCGCCTGTATTTTCAGTGATGTAGTAACGGCTTAGTGAGTTTCCTTCGTTCGGAAAGTCCAGAGATACCTGCATAAGGTCGAAAGTAAAATCATTAGCCCTGTTATAGCCTACCGCAGCCATATTATATTGGACAGGAGCCAGCAGGGAGCTGGCTACCGGTTTATTGATCCGGCTCTGGTCTTTATTGATCTCATCAAGGTTTCTGTCACACGACACGGCAGTTCCTACAAGCATGAGAAATGAAGATATATAGATAAGTCTTTTCATTATTCTGATTTTTTAAAATTTAACATTTAACTGTATCCCTACTGTTCTTGAAGCAGGCAGCTGCCCCATTTCTATTCCAGGGGTAATGGTAGAATCATCCAGCGTTGCAGCCTCAGGGTCAAACAATGGGAATTTTGTCCACATCCAAAGGTTTCTTCCAAATAAGGCAAGCGTTATATCGGTAACTTTCAAAGGGTCAACAATTGATTTTGGGAAAGAATAAGAAATCCTGGCATCTCTGAGCTTGATGAATGAGGTGTCGAATGAGTTCGTTTCCACATTGGCTCTCCTGTAATAATCTGAGTAATACGTAGGAACAGGAACTCCTTTGGTGTTCGGTGAGAAGCTGCCATCCGGGTTCTGAACCACACCCTGACCTACGATCAGTCCATTCGGATTATCTCTTCCCCAAAGCGTATGCTCCAGTTTACCCTGCTCAGACATTTTGTGGTGAGACTGGGAATAGGCTATCCCTTTGTATTGTCCGTCAAATGAGAAGCTTAAAGTAATATTTTTATATTTAAATTCATTCTGAAGACCAGCTCTCCATTTCGGATAGGCATTTCCTATTTTTTTCATTTCTGTAGGCTTAGCCGTCAGTCCGTCACTGCCGTAAATCACCTGGCCGTCCGGAGAATACATCAGACCGTAACCGTACATATCTCCCAGCGAACCACCCACTACAGCATTGTAATACACCACACCGCCTACACTTCCAATGGTATAAGGTTCGCCATGGAATTCTTCAGGAAGGGAGATAATCTTATTCCTGTTCATAGACCAGTTAGCATTGATATTCCAGGAGAAGTTTTTATTTTTTACCGGATAAGCATTTAAGGTCATTTCAATTCCTCTGTTTCTTAGTTCCCCTGCATTAATGATCCTTTTGTTGTAGCCTACTTCATACAGTACCGGAATCACAATAGTCTGATCTTTGGAATTATTTTGGTACGCTGTGATACTGTAGGTTAATCTGTTCTTGAGGATCGTGAAATCCATTCCTCCTTCAATATTGGTGATCATTTCCGGTCTCAGATCCGGGTTAGGATATAACAACGGAGATTCTACGGAACCGGCAAAAGAGCTGTTTTCATAGTATTTATCAAGCATATAGTTGTAGGTATCGTTTCCTACTTTCGACCATGACAGTCTCAGTTTCCAGAAATTGAACTGGTCCGACTTCATTTTGAATATATCAGACAGAACAAATGATGAGGACACTGAAGGATAAAAATAAGATCTGTTGTGTTTAGGCAGTGTACTGCTCCAGTCATTTCTGGCGGTCACATCTAAAAAAACGAGATCTTTATAGCTAAAGTTCGCCAGTGCATAGGTACTGTTTACCTGGTTGTCGTTTGGCCTTGGAAGCTTATTGTCTAATGCAATTGCATTGGTCAGCTGATATACGCCGGCTTTATTGAGACCTATCGCCCGGTAATCATTCATAGTCTGCTCATAATACCTGATATTTCCTCCGGCTGATGCTGTTACTCCAAAGTCTCCGAATTTATTCTTATAGGTAAATAAGATATCATTATTCAGATCTAAATATTTGATATACTGCTCTCTGTAATACCCTTTCAGATAATTGGCAGAGCTCCACGGTCTTCTCTGTGTACGGAACTCACTGCTCCATTCCAGACCGGATTTGAAGGCAACATCAAAGTTTTTCGCAAACTGATAGTTTACATTAATATTTCCGGTAATGATCTTTTTATCTGTAGAATTCAGGTTTTCATAAGCAATAACATAGGGGTTATCGATATATGAACTGAAAGGATGGATCTGGTCTACCTGCTCCTGTCCGTTCTTCCAGATAGGCCGGTACCATGCCAGATCTACGTTTGGATTCTGAAAGATCATGAAATATGAAATCGACTGGTTGTTGTACCCTGTAGCCGGAAGGTTATCACTTTTGGTCTGGCTGAAATTCAGTTTGGTTCCCACCCTTAGTTTACTGCTCATCTTATGATCAACAGATACTGCCGCATTCAGCCTGTCAAAGCCTGTATTCGGCATCATCCACTCATTTTTAAGGTAAGAAAGCGATGATCTGAAGGCAGTGGTCTCATTAGAATGTTCTAATGATAAACTGTTTGAATAGGTAGTTCCTGTCTGCCAGAAATCTTTAATATTATTTTTATAGGGTCTCCAGAGCTGTCTTTCTTTACTTTGCCCCTGTACTGAAGGATCGTACTGGAAATAATACTGCCCGTCAAATTTCGGTCCGAAAGCACTGCTGGTAGATCCGGTATTCACTCCGTCTGCAGAAGCTCCGTAAGAGTAGTAATAATTTCCGCCTTTGTCTTTCTGCATGGTTCCCTGCCCGTATTCATACTGGTAATCCGGCCATTTTAGAACGCTGTCAAAGCTGGTATAGGAGTTCAAAGTAACTTGAATTTTCCCCTTTTTTGTTTTTCCGGATTTCGTGGTGATCATAATAGCTCCTCTGGAACCTCTGGAGCCGTAGAGCGCAGAAGCACTCGGTCCTTTCAGAACGGTAACAGATTCAATATCTTCCGGATTGATGCTGTTGTAGCTGTCCCCATAATCGATCGGAAGGTCGCCTCCCGAACCTGCGCCGTAAGCTGAAGTTCCTGTTCCGTTTCTTTTGTCACTTAAAGGAACGCCATCTACAACGATCAGGGCTCCGTTATTGCCCATATTCATCGAAACGTCTCCTCTAAGGGTAATCCGGCTGGTTCCCAGTGGTCCCGCTCCTGCTGTCTGAACTTTCAGTCCGGCCACTTTCCCTTCCAATGCCTGTGCCCAGTTGTTATTCTGGGTTTTGAGGATTTCTTCTGATTTTACAGTTTGGGTAGAGTATCCTAAAGACTTGTCCTGTCTTTTGATTCCCAAAGCGGTTACCACCACCTCATCAATGCCTTTAACAGTATCTTTTTTTACTTTCTGCTGAGCTGCCAGATTGACGCTTACTAATCCAAGCAGCGACAAAACCAGCAGTTTTTGTGTCTCTTTACGCATATCCTTTTTGTTTGCGCAAAATTAAAACGACATTATGGCTATACTTTTAATACAATTTTAACATTTATTAAAATATTATTAAACAAATCATGAACCTAAGTTTAACACAATATCCAATCAGCTGAAAATCAGTAATTTAAATAGTTAAGAATTTTTAACACCATTGTACATCTTCTTTAGCCTACCTTTACTGTCTTTCGCTGAGAAAATCCCAACCATTCAAAAGGGAAACTTGTTTACTATTCATTATCTACACTTTATATTACCTTATTTTTTTGATTTTTAACGCAAAGGCTTAATTTTAATAACGCAAACTGAGTATGCAAAGAAGAATCAATCTTTGATTGATTGACTAAGCGGACGTATTATTCTATCTCCGATTACATGAAAAAGCCTGCCTCCAAGAGACAGGCTGTACATTTCAAGATTTGCACAATTTTTAGGCAAATCTATTATTTATTCTTTAGCTGATCAGGAATATTGGTCGTAATAAAACCTATTCCCTGATTTTTTAACTCCTGATAAACTGCCGGATCATTTACTGTCCAGGCGTTTGTGATAAGGCCTAAAGTTTTAGCTTCAGAAATCCATGTAGGATTTTTCTGGAAAACGCTATAGTGATAATCCATCCCGTCAAGACCTTCCTTTTTAATCTGCTCAGGAGAAAGCTCACCATTCAGATACTGTACTTTAAACGTCGGTTCCAGCTTTTTGATCTGTTTGCAGATGTTCAGGCTGAAAGAAATATATTCGCTCTGCCCTTCCAGCTTCATATCTCTGATCATTTTAAGGGTTTTCTGAGTGATCTCATTTTCTATTTCCGGAGTTTTGGCAGGCTTGATCTCAACAATAAGTTTTAAAGAAGGATCTTTTTTACCCTGCTTCAGATAATCCTTTAATGTAGGAAACTTTTCGCCATTCGACAGCTTCAATGCTTCCAGCTCCTTGAAAGTGGTTTCAGAGATCTCCATTTCACCATGATGCTCGTCATGATTGATCACAAGAACACCGTCTTTGGTCATTCTGACATCGAATTCCGATCCGTATATCTTTAATTTCTGGGCATTTTCTAAAGATTTAATAGAATTTTCCGTGGTAGGCGGCTGAGCCTGGAAATAGCCTCTGTGTGCAATAATCTGGGTTTGTGCCTTCATTACGACTGTGCTTAAAACTGCTAACCCTAAGATAAATTTTTTCATAATACAATTGGATAATTAAAATAAAAAACTTAAAATGTTTGATAAAGGTAATGTTTAAATGTTAAAAACTGTATTTGGCTCCGATCTGGATCTGATAAGGATTACCGGAAAGAGGCGCCAAACCGCTGGTATTTTTAACGTATTTAAACTGTTTGGTAGCATGGTCGAATTCTGTCACCCTGTACAAAGACATATTACCATAGGATTTATTCACACCCCATTCTTTATTAAGAAGGTTCGCCAGGTTGAAAATATCTACAGAAAGCTCGAATGCACCGATTTTTTCAAATTTAAATTTCTTCGCAACACGAACATCCCATACTCCGTAGAAACCGTTTTTACCTCCGTTACGTTCCGCAATGGCATTGTTATATTTTTCAACATAATCTTTCAAAGCCTGTCCTACTTCCGGATCGTTAAGAAGCGGCTGGGTAATAATTTCCGGGAAAATGTATGCAAGATCGTTAGAATCTACGAAATCACCGTTAATATTTCCTCCTGCAGTCACCGAGAAACGGGTTCCTCCGATTCCTGAATATCTTACTCCCAGAGTAAATCCTGCAATGGTAGGCGAGTTACCGTAAACCACGATCTTATTTCTGAACTGGTTGTCAGAATAGCCCATTCTTAAATCTCTAGGATCACCCTGAACCGGAGTGGACAGTGTTGCAGAATTCGCTACATTTCCGTTGTATGAGGTATTATCTTTGATATCAGACCATGTATAACTTGCCGTGATTTCCCCATCTTTCCAGTAACGGTAACTTGTATCTACCACAAATGAGAACTGGTTTACTTTTCCATCGCTTACAAGCTCAAGCACTCTTCCGAATTTTTTATTGATTCTTCCTTCTTTCCAGTCTACTTTTGCCCCCTGAATTGAAGAAGCCGGCACATACACTCCCCTTCCCCCTTCATTGGCTAGAGTGAATAATGGGTCAGCCTTCATGTTTCTGTCATAATAGAAGTAATTATTTCTTCCTAAAGCCATATAACCCGCAATTCCTGCTCTGAATCTTTCATTAAAAAAGTGAGTATAGGAGATATTAGCCTTATACACAATGGGGATTTTAGCATCTTCTCCAGTATAGTTGATCGTTGGGATCTGGTATTGTGAAAGTGAAGGTACGGTACTGTAATCGTTCCTGTAACTGTAGAAATCCGGAGTAAGCCCAGCCACAGCAGGATCTACATCTACTGTTGCCAGGTGTTTTCCGTCAAACACCAGGTTATTGATCACCATATAATTGTTGATATCGGAAGAGAAGATCCCTGCTCCGAATTTCAGGAAGTCTTTATTCTGCTCATTGAAGTTCCATTCAAACTGGAATCTTGGCTGGATCACAAAAGACTTGATCTTATTATCCGTTCTGATCCCCATCTCGTCGTACAATTTCTGGTTGAATTCAGCCTTTGGATATCCTCCGTAGTCTAATCTTAAACCTGCCATTAAATCCAAACCTTCTCCAATTTTGGTCTGAAGCTGTCCATAAAGACCAATATTCCAGATGCTGGATCTTACAGACGGATCATCCATCAGAGGTACCTCTCTGTAAAATCTGTAAGGGGTAAGATTATTAAAATTATAAAGGTTGCTTGGGTTTGCAGCCTCCTCCCTGAAATGAAACCTTCCGTTTACCTCACTTCCATACACCGATTTTGACGTGGTATACATCAGATCCGCACCAAAAGTATATTTTACTTTATCTGTATTGTAATAAAGGTTGTCAACAATCTGGAATACATTGTTTCTAAAGCTTTCCTGTGCAAAACGGTGTCCCCCGATTTGGATATTTGTAGCCCCGATACCCGGCGAAATGATATTTTCCACGATAGCTCTTGGAACAGGTTTTCCCAGTTCATTGTTCTGGTAGCTGTCCTGAAATGTGTATAGATACTGTGCCTTAAGCTCATTCGTAAGGTTAGGCTTTAGGTTTGATCTTAAAGTTAAGAGTAAGCTATTGTCAATATTCTTATCATTTCCGTACGATTCGAAGAAATTGATCGCCGTATTGTCTCCCAAACCGTTTTTATTAAGATCGTAGGTGAAATTATTCCTTAACGTCAATAAGTTTTTTTCATTGATTTGCCAGTCTAAACGTAAAAACCCTGCATCAGAATTTCTTACTTTATCAAATGAACCGAACTGAGGCGAATTTCCAACTCCGTATTTTTTTCTTGCTATATCAAGGAACTGGTTCAGCGTCTCAGGTGTTGTATTAAATCTCTTCTCGTCGTCTTTAGATTTGATATCCGCAATGATCAACGGTCTAGAATCCAGCTGATGATCCCATGCGACGAAGAAGTGTAATTTATTTTTAATGATCGGTCCGCCTAATGAGAACCCGAACTGGGAAGTAGAGAAATCATTCTCTCTTTTATTTCCTCTGATGTCATACGGACTGGAAAGCCAGTTGGTTCTCAGATATTCCCAGGCACTTCCTGAAAATTTATTTGTACCGGACTTGGTAACGGCACTTACCGTTCCGCCGCCGCTTCTTCCCAGTGTCACATCATACTGGTTGGTGGTGATTTTAAATTCACGCACCGCTTCTATAGAAATAGAGAAAGGTGCACCGCTTCGGCTGGTTGTAGATCCTGCAGAGGTAGGGTTTTTAGCCGTCATCCCATCAATCGTAAAGTTGGTTGAAGATCCCAGCTGTCCGGAAAGGTTTCCGCCCTTTCCACTTAATGGGGACAATTCCGTAAGATTGGTGAAGTTTCTTCCGTTTACCGGAAGCATACTGATATTTTTCGCTGAAATTGCGGTAGCCGCTCCAAGGTTTCCGATCTTATTTTTCAGGTTTCCGGTAATCACTACTTCTTCAATCTGCTTTTCTCCGCCGTCTAAGCTCATGTTCACCGTAACCTGATCTCCGAAGTTAACGTTGTAACCTTCTTTTTTCTCCTCGTTCACGATCACCGTGTAGGGTCCGCCCAAAGGAATTTCTTTGAAGATATATTCTCCTTTAGAGTTGGTCTCCGTTTCCGTCCTGAACCCTGTTGACTCGTTCACGATCGTTACTTTCACTTTTTCCTGAGCCGTACTGCCCAGTCCTGTTACTTTTCCCACAATAGAAGCCTGCGTAGTCTGCGCATAAGCCAGTGTTCCAAATCCCAAAAACAATAATCCTAGTACAATCTTTACTTTTCTCATCTTTTCAAATTAGATGTGCAAAGGTATTTTGACTTTCTGAACCATCTGTTTAAGGGAGTTTTAACAAATTTTCAACTAAATCATAACATTATGTTAAATTAATTTAAACAAACGTTTTAAAATGATGATTACTAACATTTTAAATGGTATTACAACTTTTTAATATTTCCAGAATATTTAATTATGGTATTTTTTAATGGAATTAGTTTAGCTATTTTTGCTCAAAAGATAGAAAGCAATGTCTGAAAACATACAGCAAAAAATAGAACAGCTTCGTAAAGAGCTCCACCAGCATAATGAGAACTACTACCTTCTGGACACTCCTACCGTTACTGATTATGAATTTGATATGCTCCTGGAGCAGCTTCAGGATCTGGAAGCAAAACATCCGGAATTTTATGACGAAAATTCACCTACGGTTCGAGTAGGCGGCGGTATTACCAAAGTTTTTCCAACGATTCAGCATAAATTCAGAATGTATTCCCTGGATAATTCTTATGATTTCGACGATCTTGAAGACTGGGAGAAAAGAATTATCAAAACCATCAGCGATCCTGTGGAATTTGTTGCAGAGCTGAAGTATGACGGTGCTTCTATCTCCATCCTGTACGAAAACGGAAAACTGGTACAGGCTGTAACGCGTGGTGACGGTTTCCAGGGCGATGAAATTACTTCAAACGTCCGTACTATTTCAGATATTCCTCTGACGCTGAAGGGCGATTTTCCAGCCTCTTTTTTCATGAGAGGTGAAATTTACCTGACCCGGAAGAACTTCGACAAGATCAATAAACTGCGTGAGGAGGAGGGCCTTGATCCTTTTATGAATCCAAGGAACACGGCCAGCGGAAGTTTAAAAATGCAGGACAGCGGAGAAGTGAGAAAACGCGGACTTTCATCGGTGCTTTACCAGTTTATTTCTGAAGACATTCCGGCACAGAGTCATTGGGAACTGCTTCAGAAAGCACAAAGCTGGGGCTTTAAGACCTCCCAGCAGGCCAAACTCTGTACAACCATGGATGAAGTGAAAGAATTCATCAGTTTCTGGGATACGGAAAGACATAATCTCCCTTTTGAAATTGACGGAATTGTTCTAAAAGTGAATTCTCTACAGCAGCAGAGACAGCTTGGCTATACGGCAAAGTCGCCGAGATGGGCTATGGCGTATAAATTTAAAGCTGAAAAGGTTGAAACTGAGCTTCAGAGCGTATCCTATCAGGTAGGAAGAACGGGTGCCATTACTCCGGTTGCCAATCTGAAGCCTGTTTTACTGGCAGGAACGATCGTTAAAAGGGCTTCTCTTCACAATGAGGATATCATTAAAAAACTTGATCTGCATGATCATGATTTTGTTTATGTGGAAAAAGGCGGTGAGATTATCCCAAAAATTGTGGGTGTTAATACTGAAAAAAGAACTGACGAAAGCAAAGAAATAGAATACATCAAACACTGTCCCGAATGCGGCACGGAGCTTGTAAAAATTGTTGATCAGGCGATTCACTTCTGTCCGAACGAGCTTCACTGCCCGCCACAGGTTGTGGGAAGAATGATCCATTATGTGTCCAGAAAGGCTCTGAATATTGAAAATCTTGGAAGCGAAACAATAGAACAGCTGTACAGAGAACGTCTGATTGAAAATCCTGCAGACTTTTATACTTTGACGAAGGAACAGCTTCTTCCGCTGGAAAGAATGGCTGAAAAATCGGCGCAGAATATTATTTCCGGAATAGAGAAATCAAAAGAAATTCCGTTTGAAAAGGTTCTGTACGGAATCGGGATCAAGCATGTGGGGGAAACCGTTGCCAAAAAACTGGTGAAAAATTTCGCTACCATTGATGAGCTTAAGAATGCTACCGTAGAAGAGCTTTGCCAGGTGGAAGATATCGGAGCAAAGATTGCCGTAAGCATTGTAGAATTCTTCAATAATCCGGAGAACATCCTGATGATTGAACGTTTAAAATCATACGGCGTGCAGCTTGAAAAGGGAGAAAGCACGAATGAAGTCCTGTCTAATATTCTGGATGGAAAAGCTTTCCTCTTCACGGGAAAACTGTCCCTGTTCACAAGAGAGCAGGCGGAGGAAATGGTGGAAAAGCATGGCGGAAAAAATATTTCTGCAGTTTCTAAAAACCTTAATTTCCTTGTGGTAGGCGAAAAAGCGGGAAGCAAGCTGAAAAAGGCCCAGGACATTGGTACCATCACAATTCTGGATGAACAGGAATTTTTGGATCTGATAGAGAAACAGTAATCTCTTTAACAAATAAAAACAGAAGAGGCTGTCTCAAAAGGGGCAGTCTTTTTTTGTGTCTCAAAGTTTGCGATCTACAATTTTTCAGGTTTAGATTTCCGTTATTTGTTTTTTCAGGAATTTTTTTGATATTTTAGTAAAAAGCAGGA